>DAOTYX010000001.1:0-15283 GCA_034434635.1 Anaerolineae bacterium
CCGCCGCGAGCCGACCAGCATCGTCTGCCCATCCACTCGCGCCGTCACTCCCCGCCCCCGCCGCGCCTGGAACTCCTGCGGTTCGGCCAGGGCCAGCCCGAGCGCTTCCGCCCGTGCCACCACCGCGCGTCCGAGGGGGTGCTCTGAACCGCGCTCTGCGCTGGCCGCCCAGCGCAGCAGGTCCGCCTCTGTCAACCCGCTGCCAGGGATGACATCGGTCACCTCCGGGCGGCCCCTGGTGAGGGTGCCGGTCTTGTCGAAGATGACCACGCGCACGTCCTTCAGCGCCTGGATGGCCGCGCCGGTGCGAATGAGGATGCCGTGCTCAGCCCCCATACCGCTGCCGACCATCAGGGCTGTCGGTGTGGCCAGGCCCAGCGCGCAGGGGCAGGCGATGACCAGCACCGCCACGGTGGAGATAACCGCCAGGGTGATGATCCCCAGGTCGGGATTCACCCAAGGCAGGAAGGAGCCCGCCCGCGCCAGAGCGGACATCGGGCCGGGCAGCAGGAGCCAGGCGGCCAGTGTCGCCAGGGCGATGAGCATCACCACCGGGACGAAGACACCGGTCACCCGGTCGGCGAATTCCTGGATGGGCACCTTCGAACCCTGAGCCTGCTCAACCAGCCGGATGACCTGGGCCAGGAAGGTGTCTTTGCCCACGCGCGTGGCGCGCACGTGGAGCAGCCCCTCCTGGTTGACCGTCGCGCCGATCACCTCATCGCCGACCTGCTTGTCCACCGGCACCGACTCACCGGTGGCCATGGACTCGTCCACCGCGCTCTCCCCGGCGATCACGATCCCGTCGGTGGGCACCTTCTCGCCGGGGCGCACGACCATCACGTCTCCCACAGCCACCTGAGCGATGGGCACCTCCACCTCGCGCCCGTCCACCAGCACCCGCGCTGTTCGGGCGCCCAACTCGAGCAGCCGACGGATGGCCTGAGAGGCGCGGCCTTTGGCTGTCTCCTCGATGTAGCGGCCGGTGAGGTGGAAGGCCATGATCATCGCCGAGACGCCGGCGTAGTTGGCCACCGGGAAGAAGAAAGAGGCAGGGCCGGTGAGCAGCGACGCACCTGTGCCCAGCATGATCAGCGTGTCCATGTTGGCGTAGCCGTGCAACACAGCGGTCAACCCACTGCGATAGGTGCGCCCACCCACCCAGAAGAGCACCGGCAGCGCCAGGAGGATCATCCCCAGGTTGAAGACGGTGTGGTTGGGCCACATGATGCCGAAGAACATCTCCGGCACCATCCACAGGATGATCGGCGCGGTCAGCGCCCAGGCCACGCGCATGCGGAAGCGGGCCTGGCGCATCTTGCGCTCCGCCTCGTCCTCGACCTGCTCTACCTGGGCTTCGGCAGGGGTCTCCAGTACCTCGTACCCCGCCTCGGCCACCGCCTGCCGGAAGTCGGCCAGGCTGGCGACGCCAGGGACGAAGGTGACGGTGGCGCGCTCCGTGGCCAGGTTGACGTTCGCCTCGACCACCCCCGGTACCTTCTGCAGCGCCTTCTGGACGTGGGCCACACACGCGGCGCAGGACATGCCGCCGATGGGCAGGATCACGGTCTCTGTGGGTACCTCGTAACCGGTCTCCTGTACCGCCTGCACCAGGCTCTTCAGCGGCACGTCGGTGGTGAAGCGGACACTGGCCTTCTCGGTTGCCAGATTGACCGCCACCTCATCTACCCCATCCACGCCTTTCAACGCCCGCTCGACGTGCGCCACACACGAGGCGCAGGTCATCCCCCGCACTGGCAGGGTCAGCGGTTCCGATTTCTCGCTCATTTTGTCCTTCCTTGTGCAGCGGCGCGCAATCTCATCCCATTGAGGATCACGGCCATCGAAGCGCCCACGTCGGCGGCCACGGCCATCCACATCGTCGCCAGGCCGGCGATGGCCAGGGCGAAGACGCCGGCCTTGACCAGCAGGGCGAACAGGATGTTGGCGGCCACGATGCGTCGCGTGCGGCGGCTGAGGCGGAGGATGAAGGGAAGTTGGGTCAGGTCATCCCCCATCAGCACCACGTCTGCTGCCTCCATCGCCTGGGCTGAGCCCGCCCCGCCCATAGCGATGCCCACGTCGGCGCTGGCCAGGGCCGGGGCATCATTCACCCCGTCGCCGACCATCGCCACCGGCCCGTGCTGCTGGCGCAGCGCAGCAATGGCGGTCACCTTGTCGTCGGGCAGCAGCCCGGCGCGGACCTCAGCGATGCCCACCTGGCGGCCGATCTCAGTAGCGACGACGGGGTGGTCTCCGCTCAGCATCACCGTGTGGAAACCGCTGGCGCGCAGTTCGGCCATCACCTGACGGCTGGCGGCGCGCGGGGGATCGGCGATGCCGAACAGCCCGCATACCTCGCCGTCGTGCTGCACCAGGGCGACCGTCTTGCCCTGTGCGGCCAGGTCGTCGGCCAGGCGGCAGACAGAAGCCGGGTGGGGGAAGTGCTGGTCGAAGTGAGCGTGGCTGGCCACGGTCACTGATGCGCCGTTGACGACCCCCTGCACCCCGCGCCCACTCAGCGCGGTCACCTCCTGCGCCGGAGGCAGCACCATTTGCCGCGCCTGCGCCTCGGCCACCAGGGCGCGGCCCAGAGGGTGGGAGGACTGTGCCTCCAGCGCGGCGGCGTGCAGCAGGCCGCAGCCTTCGACGCACTCGCCACAGGTGCAGACATCCACCACGTCTGTGGTGACGGGGCGGCCTGCGGTCAATGTGCCGGTCTTGTCGAAGGCCACGGCGCGCACGCGGCTGAGCGCCTCCAGGTAGCATCCGCCCTTGATGAGCACGCCCCGCGAGGCGGCGGCGGTCATCGCGCTGACCAGGCTGACCGGCGTACTCAGCACCAGCGCGCAAGGGCAGGCGATGACCAGCAACTGCAATGCCCGCATCAGCCAGCCGTGCGTCCCCCAGAAGGGCTGCGCGAACAGCAGCGGCGGAAGCACGGCCACCAACAGCGCCACCGCCGTCACCGTGGGCGTGTAGATGCGGGCGAAACGGTCCACGAACCGTTGGATCGGCGCGCGACGGGCCTGGGCCTGCTGTACCATCTCGACCATGCGGCTGAGGGTGGTGTCGGCAGCCAGGCGGGTGACCTCGACCTCCAGCGCGGCGACGGTGTTGACCGTGCCGGCATAGACAGGGTCGCCGGGCCCCTTCTCCACCGGCGCGCTTTCGCCAGTGATGGGCGACTGATCCACCGCGCTCTGTCCGGCGCGGACGACGCCGTCCACCCCCACGCGGTCGCCGGGGCGTATCAGCACCCGCTCGCCCACCTCGACCTCCGCGACGGCCACTTCCGTGACGGTGCCGTCGGGCAGCAGGCGCAACACGGTCGGCGGGGCCAGGTCGAGCAGGCCGCTGAGGGCGTCCCGCGCCCGGTCGGCAGCGAAGCCCTCCAGCGCCTCACCCAGGGAGAAGAGTACCACCACCGTGGCCGCCTCGGCCCACTCGCCGATGGCCGCCGCGCCGGTCACGGCAATGGTCATCAGGGTGTTCATGCCCAGACTGTGAGCCCGCCAGACCTCCTGGAAGGCGTGACCGGCAATGGGTAGTCCACCGAGCAGGATGGAAGCGGCGAAAAGGATAGCCGCCCCCCAGGGAGGTGCGCCAAGCACTCCGGCGGTCAGGCCCGCCAGGGCCAGCAGCGCGGCGACCAGGGCGAGACGGGTGTCGCGGCGCGAAAGGATGAAACGAAGGAAGCCGCCAGTGGCCGAGCGACGTTCTGCCAGGGCGAATCCCTCTGCGCGGACCAGGCGGGCGATGGCGGCAGTGGGTGGGTCCGGCGTGGTGAAGGAAAGGGTCAGCAGCCCGCTGCCGGCGTCCACACGACAGTCGCTCACGCCCTCGATCTGACAGACGGCGGAGCGGATTCGCTCGGCGCAGTCGGGGCAGGTCAATCCGGCGGTGGTGTAGGTCCTGGTCTCCATAGCACTCCATTGTACCACATTCAGCGAATAAAGTCAATAAATATCTGATTAAATCGGAGGACTTGCCAATCCCGGCCAATCGGGTATCATAAAAGTGTGGCTCGCTCCCGTATAGGAGCAGAGAAGGAGGAAGAGATGGCTGAGATGAGATGTGACCACTGCGGCGAGCCGATCGAAGGGGAAGCCGTACAGCGTGGCGGGCGGGTCTATTGCTCGGAGGCGTGCGCTTTTGAGGCCACGCGGAGCAAGGACTGCGGTGGGCGCAGCGACTCCACCATCCCCCACAAGGTGGTCGAGCCGGCGGAGCGGCCGCTGGCCGGCTAGATGTTCTCCGCCAGCAACTTCTCCACCTGCGCCTGGCTTAGCGGCGCCAGCGGCTGATGCACCAGCGGCCCGGCCTTGAGCGCCGGAACCCCCTCCTCGTAGGCCGGCAAGTCCTCTGTCTGATAGAAGATGCCGATGGGGATGCGTTCCCCCCACTCCAGCGCCCGCTGCATGGCGGCGACGCGGTCGCTGGCGTCATATGCCGGCTCCTCCTGAAGTTTGTAGACGCGCGGGCGGTAGAAATCGTACGAACTGGCGCGGTTAAAGGTCACGCAGGGCTGGAGGACGTCAATCAGCGCGTAACCGCGATGCTGCACAGCGCGGACGATCAGGTCGGCCAGGTGCGGCACATCGCCCGACCAGGAGCGCGCGACGAAGGTAGCCCCAGCGGCCAGCGCCAGCGCCAGGGGGTTGACCGGCCGCTCCAGCGCGCCCCACGGCGAGGTCTTGCTGACTTTCCCCTGGTCGCTCGTCGGGGAGTACTGCCCCTTGGTCAGCCCGTAGATGCGGTTGTCCTGCACGATGTCCACCAGGCCGATGTTGCGCCGCGCGGCGTGCAGCATGTGGCCTAGCCCCTCGGCGTAGGCGTCCCCGTCCCCGTGGGTGCAGATCACCTTCAGCCCGTGGTTCGCCAGTCTCACCCCGAAGGCCACCGGCAGGGTTCGCCCGTGCAGGGTGAGTGAACCGTTGGCGTGGGTGTAGTCGGGCAGTTTGGAGCCACAGCCGATGCCGGAGACGAGCATCACCTGATGGGGGGCCAGGTCGAGCCGCGCCAGGGCCTGCTTGACCGCGTTCCAGATGCCGTAATTTCCACAGCCGGTGCACCACGTCGGCCGCACCGGGCTGGCGAAATCGCTCACGTTGCTCATATCCTTCTCCACTGACCTGAAACCTGAAACCGTTTCAGGTTTCAGGTTTCAAGTTTCAGGTTGTCGAGGATGAATTCCGGCGAGAGGGGGCGCCCGTCGTACTTGAGGATGCGCCCGGCGACGCGATGGCCGGTGACCTGACGGAGCAGGTCGGCGAACTGGCCGGAGGGGTTGTTCTCCACGGCGACCGTCCTGCCGGCTCCCTCCAGCATCTCGGCTACCTCGGCGGCAGGTATGGGCCACAGGTCGCTGAAATGGAGCATCTGCGCCTGTGTCCCCCGCGCATTGAGCAGGTCCACCGCCTGGCGCAGCGGGCCGTAGGTGGACCCCCAGCCGATGAACGTGAGCGGCGCCTGGGGGTCGCCGTAGCGGGACGGGGGGTGCATGTCGGCCAGGGCGGTCTGGAGTTTGTGGGCGCGCTTCTCCACCATCCGCCGCCGCATCTGGGCATCCTCGGTGATGTGGCCGGCCTCGTCGTGCTCGTCGCTGGTGACGGCGAAGACCGCCTTGGGGTGGCCGGGGATGGCGCGGGGGGAGATGCCGTCATCGGTGAAGACGTGGCGCAGATAGCCCCCTTCCAGACTGTCCAACTCGGCCTCGCTCAGCAGTTTGCCGCGGTCAATGGTCACCGCCGCGAAATCGAGGGCTGCCGGCTCCACGTCGCGCAGAGAGTTGGCCAGGAAGTGATCCGAGAGGACGATGACCGGTGTCTGATACCGCTCGGCCAGGTTGAAGGCCCGCCAACCGGCGGCGAAGGACTGCTCGATCGTGCCAGGGGCCAGGATGAGACGCGGGAACTCCCCCTGTGAGGCGTGCAGGACGAAGAGCAGGTCGCCCTGTTCGGTGCGGGTGGCCAGACCGGTGGAGGGGCCGGGCCGCTGGGCCTCGTAGATGACGACGGGGGTCTCGGTCATCCCGGCCAGGCCCAGCGCCTCGACCATCAGCGAGAAGCCGCCGCCGGAGGTGGGGGCCATCGCCCGCGCGCCGGCCTGCGCCGCGCCGATGGCCGCGCACAGCGCGGCGATCTCGTCCTCCACCTGGGCGGTGACGACGCCGTACTCGGCGGCGTGGGCGGCCATCCACTCCAGCACCGGGCTGCCGGGAGTCATCGGGTAGCCAGAGACGAAGCGGCATCCGCCCGCCAGCGCGCCCATCGCGAAGGCCTGGTTGCCGTTGAGCAGGAGACGGGGCGGCGCACCGGGCTGCGCGGGCATACGGAAGGGAAAGTCGGCCTGGAAGGGGCGCGCCGCCGCCACTCCCGCCGCGACCACGCGCAGGTTAGCGTCCACCACTTCCGGCCCCTTGCGCGCGAAGTTGTCGCGGACGATCTCCTCCAACCAGGCGGGATCGAAGCCGATCAGGCCAGCGGCGATGCCGAAGATCAGCGTGTTGCGGGTGATCTCCGCGCCGCCGTGTTCGGCAGCCAGTGCGCTGAGAGGGATGGGGAAGAAAGAGACATCGGGCCGGCGCAGGTCGTCCGGCAACGGCTCCTGCTCATCGTAGACGACCGCGCCTCCTGCGACCAGCGCGTCCACGTGGCGGCGCACCGTCTCCGCATCCAGCGCCAGCAGCAGGTGCACCGTCTCCAGGTGGGAGTAGAGCGGCTGGCGGGCGATGCGGATGGAGAAGAAGTTGTGGCCGCCGCGGATGCGCGAATGGTAATCGGGGAGGGCGAAGACGTGCAGGCCGCCGCGCACCAGCGCCCGGGCGAAGCCCGCGCCGCTCGACTCCAGCCCCATCCCCGCCTCGCCCCCGATCCGAATGGTCAGATCATCTAATGGCATGCTCTTTTCCTTAGGGGTGTTGCTCAGATAGGCATGTCCCGTGTTGCGTGTTGCGTGCTGCGTGTTGCGTGTTGCGTGGTCCGTCGTCCGTGGTCTGTGGTCTGTGGTCCGTCGTCTGTCATCCGTGGTCCGTCGTCCTACCCGGTGAAGAACGGCTTCTCCTCACTGTCCCACCAGGTCTGATGCTGGGTCAGGTACTCGTGGGTGTTCTGCAGCAGGCGGTAGTGCTCTTCCTCCTGGCGGGTGAGGAACTGGTAGGCCTGGCGAGCCAGGGGGTCGGCGGCCTCCTGGGCGGCGCGGGCATAGAGGTCGCGGGACAGCCGCTCCGTCTCCAGGCCGAACTCCAGTGCGGCGATGTCACCGGCCAGGGAGACCTGACGGGCGGCGGTGAAGACGGGCAGCGGCTCCGACGGCTCCTGACCCGGCAGGTTGGGATTGGCCGGGTCGAGCGGGAAGGAGGCGCGCATGGCTTCCTCGTAAGGCAGCCAGCCGCGCCCTTCATCCAGCGCATGGTACTCGGCCAGCAGCAGGCGCAGGTGCTGTTCCTCCTGGCTGGCCAGATCGCGAAACATCTCGCGGCCGCGTACGCCGCTGGCCCGTTCGGCAGCCTGGGTGTAGAAGCGGAAGCCATCCCGCTCCAGGCTCATGCCGCGGCGAAGGATACCCTGAGGGGTGTTCCAGTCCATTTACTCCTCCTTCTCGCTCGACCGGATTTCGATGCCCTGCCCCAGCATCTTGTGGATGGGGCAGTGGCGGGAGACAAGGAACAGGCGGCGCCTCTCCTCGTCGCTGAGGTTGCCTCGGAAGGCAATGCTCTCCTCGATGTGCTCCCTGTACGCTTCGATCTTCTCGCACTGTGGACAATCCTCGGCGAAGGAGCGGCCGTACTCCAGGTGGATCTCCACCTCCTCCAGATCCAGGCCGTGGTTCTGGGCGTAGGTGTGGAGAATGATCGCCGTACAGGTTCCCAGCCCCGCCAGCAGCAGGCCGTACGGGGTCATCTCGTGGATGTGGCCCACGCCGTGCAGCGTGGGGTCATCGGGGTTGTGAGGGTCTGTTGCCTGGAACCCCGTCTCGAACCGACGGTTCTGACGCACGACGACCCGTTCCCCCATCTTCATTCCCTCCCCGCGTCTTTTCTCACCCCGCCGTCTCCAGCCCAAACTCGCGCACGTCGAACCAGAAGCCGGTCTGGGTCAGGTAGTCGTACTCCCCTTCCAGCAGGGTGCGGTGGCCCTTCTCCTGCTCGACCAGGTACTCATACATCGCCCGTCCATCCGGGTCATCGGTCTGCTCCGCCGCCGCCGTGTAGAGCGCGATGGACTCCTCCTCCGCCTGGATGCCGCGCCGAAGCACCTCCAGTTCCCGTTGGGGGGGCGTTCCCGCGGTCGGGCCATTGTGGCGGAAGAGGGGCGAGGTGACCTTGCGGGCGGGGCTGAGCGTCGTCACCTGCGCCGGGGTGAGCCAGCGTTCCTGCTCTACGAGCGCCGTGCGCACGCTGGTGAAGAGCATCAGGTGAGCGGCCTCATCGGCGGCCAGCGACTCGAACATGCGCCGCCCTTTGGGGTCGCTCACCTGTTGCGCCGCCTCGGTGTAGAAGGCGACCCCCTCTTCCTCGATGCGAATGGCCGTCTCGATGGCCCGCAGCGCCTCTGCAGTGGGTTTCATATTGGCAGCCTCCTGGTCTCTGGTACCCTTGTCGGACAGCGGTCAACCAAAGCGCTCGAAGCGGTCACGTTTGGCTTTGCAGATGGGGCAGACGCCAGGCGGCTGGTCGCGGGCGCAGAGGTAACCGCAGACCCGACAGCGCCAGATAGGGAGAGGGGGCTGCCAGGCGGAGGGTTGGGCAGCGGCAGGCTTCTGGTCGCGCCGGCCCGGCGGCGGACGCCGCTCTGGCACCGGTTGCACCGTCCGCTCGCCGCTCAGCACCTCGTCGGAGACGTAGAGGGCGCAGTAGCAGGCCCCCCAGTCCGTCAAGTCGGCGTCGCGGTAATCGCACGGGCAGATGATGTCCAGGTCCTGCTGCCGGTCGCCGGTCGCCAGCCGGCAGGGGCAGGAGGGATAGCCATAGCGTTGCTCGTTGACCAGCAACCCTTCCACCAAGCCACGGGTGAACTCCCGGTCGGGGTTGAGGTGGTAGCCAGCGGCCTCTGCCTCTTCGTTCAGCCGCCGGTGCAGCGCTTCCACCTGGTCGGGCGAAATGGTTGGGGGGGTGCTCATAGCCCCAGCACCCGCTGCAGTTCTTCCGGTCGAAAACCGACCACACAGGTCTCTCCGTCCACCACGATGGTGGGGAAGGAGACGGCGGAGTTCCAGCGCCGCACCTGGGCGATAGCCTCTTCGCGCTCCGCTCCTTCCAGGAGGTCAACGTAGTGGAAGTCGAAGGTCACCCCCTGGTCCTCGAGGAACTCCCGGGTGCGACGGCACCAGATGCAGGTGGACAGACCATAAAAGATCACTTTGTGCTCATTGCGTGAGCCAGCGACGTGGCCGTGGGTTTCAGCCATTCTATTCTCCTTGGGGATCCGCGTTCAGCGCTTCTGCGCGATCTGCGGGTCAATGTTGCCAGGCCCACCACACTCCGGCGTATAACAGGTGGCGTCCACGAAATTGCACTTCTGCTGACAACTGGGGCAGATCTCCGGCGGCGTGGCCGCCTGGAGGGTATAGCCGCAGTTGGAACACTTCCACCAATTCTTTTCCTCGCTCATCCCGTCCTCCTGATGGTTGCTCGCCCATAGGGCGTGTTTCCGTTTCTCGACCGCCGACTGCTGAATACGGGTTGCCATCACCTGGCCGTAGTCAGCGGTCTGTCGTCGGTGGTCAGACGCAGGCAGCGCCTGGCTGAGCAGGCACTTCAGATGAACAGCGTGATGCTTGAGCCCCGTGCGTCCTGAATGTAGGTCCCCACCGCGCCGTACTGGTCAATCCACTCCTGGCGGAGGTCTTCCTTGCGGATGCCCATGATCTCCATGGTCATCTCGCAGGCGATGGCTTTGCCTCCCAGGTCCTTGAAGTCGCTGAAGAGCCGCTCCAGCATGGCGACGTTCGCCTTTTTCATGCGCTGACGCACCATCCACTTGCCCAGGCCCAGGAAGTGCATCTTCGAGAGCGGCCCTTTCTCCAACCCATCCCGCTTCAGGCGGAGCAGGCCCCAGAAGGTGAAGAAGATGGAGGCCTCCATTCCCATTGCCAGCGCGCCGTTGGCGATGATCAAGGCGCTGTAGACCTTGTCCATATCGCCGCTATGCAGGACGATGGTCACTCTCTCTGGCGTGCGTCCTTGCTCGTCCACTGCGCCCCCCGACTCGTTCTCACTTCGTAATGACTCAGGCTGGCGGTCGAAACCGCCCCTGCACTGCTGCGCCAGGTCGCCCTGCGGCGACGTCCAGTAGCCCGCGCAGATGGGCCTTGCCGCCCACAACACCGGCTTCGGTCGCCAGGCGGCGGACGGCTGAGCCGTTACCTCACTTCAGCGTGGCCATGAAGCGCCTGACGTGGTAGTCCCACTCGCGCGTCTCCAGGTCCACCGTCGTGCCCTTGTCCCTGGCGCTGACGGTCACCAGCACGTGACCGCCGCCACCCTCGAAGCGCACGAGACAGGTGTCCTGCTCCTTCGTCTCGAGGCCCAGGCCGCCCGGTCCGAAGTAAGCCACGGCCTGCGCCAGCACTTCCTTCCCGCTTCTTCTCGACTCGACGCTGTACCGTGCCATGGTTGGCTTCCCTGTATGCAGCCTATCTGCGGATGCGGATGACCCAGTCGGTGTCGGTGCCCTCGACGCTCAGGAGTTCCAGGCCCAGAGCCTGGACCGCCATCGGGATTTCCTGTTTGGAGGCCGGGTGGGTGCCGATAACGACGACAATGTCGCCGGGCTGCGCCTTGCGTAGTGCCTTGCGCGTCTCCACCAACGGCACCGGACAGGTCTGGCCGCAGACATCCACGCGGATCTCGGCGATCTCGCAGGCGCGTTCTCTCGCGTCAACCGTGATCTCGGTCATCCTTCCTCCCTGCCTACCCCACAAACTCCACCACAACCTGTTGCACGTCCCAGCGGGAGCTCAGTTTGTCCTCGATGTCCTCTTTCATCGCTGCGGCGAACTGGTGGTCCGCTGGCAAGTCAAGCACCACGCGCACGGTTCCTTCTTCCACAGAGATGTCCTTGACCATCTTCGTACGCACCACGTCCAGGCCGACGACGGGGTTCATGACGTGCTTGAGCCGCTTACGGACGACCTCGACAGTGGTAGGCTCGCGCTGCCGGGTCAGGCCGTGTCGCTCCTCGTAGCTCTCGATGGCCGCCCGCAGCCCATCCACCGCCAGCACCGAGCAGTGGGCCTTGACCGGGGGCAGCCCTCCCAGCGCCTCTGAGGCCTGTTGCCAGGTGATCTTCTTCGCCTCCTCCAGCGTCTTGCCCTTGGCCAACTCGGTGATGATGGAGCCGGTGGCGATGTTGGAGGCGCAGCCGTAAGATTCGAACTTGATGTCGGTGATGCGCTGGGTCTCGGGGTCCACCTTCAGATAGACAGCGACCATATCGCCGCACGCCGGACTGCCCTCGATGGACTTGGCGTCAGCGTCCTCGATCCGCCCCACGTTGCGCGGGTTGCGGAAGTGTTCCATCACGATCTCGCTGTACGGCAACGGCATAGGAACCTCCTCACCATTTGCGTATCGTAACTGCTCAGGCTTCCCATTCTGCCTGTGGCTGGCGATGAGCGGTGCGCGACAGGCTATTCTTTCCCCAATGGGCTGATCTTGCGCAGTTGTGTCACCACTTCGGCCACAGCGTCGGCCACGGCATCCACGTCGGACTCCTGATTGAAGCGGCCGAAGGTGAAGCGGACAGAGCCGTGAGCGCGCTCGTGGTCGCCGCCGATGCCCATGATGACGTGGCTGGCCTCCAGCGAGCGGCTGAAGCAGGCCGAACCGGTGCTGACGGCGAAGCCGCGCATGTCCAGGTGCAACAGCAGTGCCTCCCCCTCGACGAAACGGAAAGAGACGTTGACGTTCTGCGGCAGGCGGTGCACGGGATGGCCGTTCAGTCGGCTGTGGGGGATCGTCAGCAGGCGGGCGATCAGCCGGTCGCGCATCCCCTGCAGGCGGGCGGTCTCCTCGTCGGTGACCAGCGCCACCGCCTTGGCGAACCCTACTGCGCCGGGGATGTCCTCCGCGCCGCCGCGCAAATCGAACTCCTGGAAGCCGCCGTCCATCCACTTGCGGATCGGCGTGCCCTTGCGCACGTACAGCCCGCCGACCCCCTTCGGGCCGTGGAGGG
The DNA here is from genome assembly GCA_034434635.1 of Anaerolineae bacterium. Lineage (GTDB taxonomy): Bacteria > Chloroflexota > Anaerolineae > B4-G1 > DUEL01 > DAOTYX01. The sequence goes on from DAOTYX010000001.1 coordinate 12,180, forward strand.
TGTGGGCGGAGACGGTGACCAGGTCCACCGGCACCTGACGCACGTCCAGCGGCACGCGCAGGAAGCTGTGCGTGGCGTCGGTGTGAAACAGCACTCCTCGCTCGTGGACGATGTCGGCGATGGCTGCCACATCCTGGAGCGTGCCGATCTCCTGGTTCGCGCTCTGAATGGAGACCAGGATGGTCTCCGGGGTGATCGCATCGCGCAGGTGGTCCAGGTCCACCCGGCCGGTCTCGTCCACGCGGACGGTGGTCACCTGGAAGCCCTGCCGCTCCAGCGTGCGGGCGCTGTGCAACACCGGGAAGTCCTCGATCGGGGTGATGATGATGTGGCGGCCCTTCTTGTCACCCAAGGCCATCGCCACGCCCTTGAGCACCAGGTTGCTGGACTCCGCGCCGCCGGAGGTGAAGATGAACTCCTCCGCGTCGGCGCCCAGACGGGCGGCGATCTCCGCGCGGGCGGTGTCGAGGGCGTCACGGGCGTCCACGCCCAACGAGTAGCCGAACTGCGAGGTGGCGACAGCGTAGAAGTCGAAGAAGTAGGGCTTCATCGCCTCCAGGACTCGTTCGTCCAGCCGCGTGGCGGCGGCGTTATCCAGGTAGATGACGTTCCCAAACACAGGAAGGCCCTCCGCAGTTCCAGAGTTTGATGACCTCATTGTAGCACAACCCGGCAATAAAGTCAACAGATGTCTATTAAATCCACGTTAGAGATTCGCGGGATGGGAGGGCGCAAGGGCGAGGGGGTGTCCCTGCGTCACGCGGAGCGGGTGCCGGGGGTGATGTAGACCTCTTTCTTGTAAGGTCGCACCTGCCCGGCCACCTCCTCCTTGAGGATGTTGCCGGAGACGTGCATCAGCGTGTCGTTGAAGTCGGTGTCCTTGCCCATCCCGGCCAGACAGGGGTAGTGGTGATGGAGCATGCCGGCGGCGAACTCGGCCTCATCGGCGGAGACCCCCACCAACCCTTCGGCCACGAAGCGGGCACAGCCGCAGCAGGCGTCGCGCAACACCGCCGCCTCCGTGATAACGCGGGTCTCGGGGTCCACGGTAATGTGGAGTCGGGGCCGCCCGAAATGGCGGGCGAATTCGGCGATCAGCGGGTCGTTGTATTCCACCTGGTAGCGGCGGACGTTATAGGTGGTCTCGGTGAGGGAACAGAAGGGCTTTGGGGTGACGCAGGCCACGCTCATCTGTTCCAGCCAGCCGCGCAGTTGACGGGCCAGGCCACGCGGCAACCACTCCTCGCGGTCCACCGGCGCGATCACCGCCCGCGCGCCGGTGGCTTTGACCACCTCTGGCACCAGTTCCGCTACCCCCTTGTGCTCCCCGAAGGCCAGAACCAGGTCGGCAGGGGGAAGGGAGGCGGGCAGGAAATCTTCCGGGTAGTCAATGACCAGCGGATAGGATGCAGGGGCCTGCCAGACCTCGATCTGCCAATCGGACGGGCTATGAGCGCGCAGGTTGTCCACGTGCCGCTGACCATATTCGCCGGTGATGATTGCCAGGAGTTGCATGATCTTCCTCGCATTGCTTGACGTTTTCTTCTTTTTGGGATAAAATCAGAAATGTCAGACAATTTCCACAATGGAGGCCATTACCAATGTCTGCTGTCATTGCTGGTATTGGCCGGCGGGGACAAGTGACGATCCCCCGCACGGTCCGGCGCCGGTTGGGTATTCAGGAGGGAGATCAGGTTGCCTTTCTGTTGGCGGGTGACCACGTCATTTTGTATCCCTTGCCCAAGACCCTGTTGGATATGCGTGGCAGCGTCCCTGTGGGCATGCCGCAGGATTTCTCTGAAATCCGTCGCCAGGCGATCGAAGCCCACGCCAGGAAGGTAGCCCAGGATGAAGCCTGAACGGTACTTTGTTGACACCAACCTCTTTCTCCGTTACCTGACCAATGATGTCCCAGAACAGGCGGATGCTGTGGAACGGCTACTCCGGCGCGCCGCTGCGGGCGAGATCGGCCTGGTGACCAACGGCCTGGTCCTGGCCGAGATCGTCTGGGTGCTTGAGTCGTACTACCATCTCCCTCCTCCGGCAATCCGCGAGAAGATCTTGGCGATCCTGAACACCCCCGGTCTGGATGTCCCCGATAGCGGCCTGGTGCTCCAGGCGATCACGTGGTACGCCGAGCAGAATGTGGACTTCATCGATGCCTACAATGCTGCCTGGATGCAGGAGCAGGGTATCAACACCGTCTATACGTTCGACCAACGCCATTTTACCCGCCTGAGGGGCATCGTCGCCCAGGTGCCGACCGGCGATTAGGGAAGCCTCTGCCCCTCGTCCAGCAGCCGCCGCTCCCCCTGCAGGGCGCGGATGTCGGTCACGTCCTGTACCGCCTCGAGGGTCCCCCGGTACGCTCCCCGCTTGTCCCACAGGGGGAAGTAGCGGATGTGGATGAAGCGGCCCTGCATCTGGAGCCAGAACTCGGCTACGTCGCGGCGACCGGCGCGGAAGTCGTCCAGGATGCGCTGCACACGGTGGAGGCTGGCCGGTGGATGGCATTTCTGGACCTTGCGACCGATGACCGCCGGGGGCCGTAGGAACGTCCGCTCTCGGGGCTTGTTGAAGTAGCGGACGGTGTCGTTCTCGTCCACGTAGGTGACCTCCACCGGGAGCGCGTTCAGGATGAGGTTGACCTCCTGAGGGGAGAGGGTGCCGGTATCCAGGTGGAGCAGGGCGCTGACCAGGGTCCGGGCCTCCGGGGCCGGCGCGACCTCTGTCGGCGCGGGAGCGGGGGCCGGCGCGGGCGCCGCCGGGCCCCCTTCCGGCAGCCACTGGTCCCCCGGCTGGACGTAGGCGTACCCCACTTCCGCCTCCTGCGCCCGAATGGCCCGCCAGTCCTCCTCCGTCAGCAGTTGCAGGGAGGTGGGGAATAGGATGTTTTCCTCCTTGTAGAACATCTCCCGGATGGCGGTCGCCATGGGCCGGAAGACGCCCTCCACCCGCGCCCGGAAGTCCTCCACTTCCTCCCCCGGGCCCGCCTCCAGCAGTGCGGCCAGCGCTTTCCAGCCGCCCCGGATGTCGTCGTGGATGGCCCACATCACCGTGGACGGGCCGGGGAAGCCCTTCCGCTCCAGGTACGGGAACAGGAA
>DAOTYX010000002.1:0-6561 GCA_034434635.1 Anaerolineae bacterium
CATCTTCGAGACCGCCGACGTGCTGGACGGGCTGGCGCTGTTCCGCGGCGCGCGACGACAGCCCCGGATGATGTCCCCCCTCTGGCTTTCCGTCCCCTTCATCCTGGGCGCGGCCTTCCTGACCATTCCGCCCCTTCTTCCCCTCCACATCACCCCTTACACCTTTGCCTTCGTTTGGGTGGGGTTCATCCTCTTCCTGGAACCGGTCAATCGGGCGTTGGGGGCTCCTTCCCTTTACCGGAGATGGGAGGAAGGCGATCCGCGCCCGATCCTGTTACTCCTGGCAGCGGGAGGAGTCTGCGGCCTCCTCTGGGAGTTCTGGAACTACTGGGCCGCCGCTGGCTGGCGCTATACCCTTCCCTGGCCGCTCGACTTCGGGGTGCACTACTTCAGGATGCCGATCCTGGGGATGCTGGGCTTCCCGCCGTTTGCGCTGGAGTGTTATGCGATGTACCATTTCGTGCGGGCGATGCTGAAGACGGGCAACGGCCGCTGAGCAGTGGTCTGTGGTCAGTGGTCTGCGGTCTGTGGTCTGTGGTCAGTTGAATCCACCCGTGGCTGAGCAATGGCCACAGGAGATATCTCTCTGGAGGAGAAATGAGTCCTGAGATTGAGCCTTTTGCCATCGTGCGTGAGAAACTCGACCAGGCGGTGGGGATTCTGGAAGAGAAGAAGGTTGACCTGTGGCTGACCTTTGTGCGCGAGACGACCCAGGTGGCCGACCCGTGTATAGACCTGATCCTGGGCTTCGACCTGACCTGGCAGTCAGCGCTGATGGTCAGCCGCAACGGCGAGCGGATCGCCATCGTGGGGCGATACGACACCGACAACGTCCGCAACACCGGCGGCTACACCACCGTCATCGGCTACGACCAGTCCATCCGTGAGCCGCTTGTGGAACAGATCAGCCGGCTGGCGCCACGCAAGATCGCCCTGAACTACTCCGTCAGCGACCCCTCCGCCGACGGGTTGACCCACGGCATGTTCCGCGTGCTGGCCGGCATCCTTACCGACACCGAGTATGCCGCGCGGCTGGAATCGGCGGAGGCGGTCATCGGCGCCCTGCGCGGGCGCAAGTCCCCCACCGAGGTCGCCCTCATCCGCGCCGCCATCGGGGCAACGGAGGGAGTACTGCGTGAGGCGGAGGCGCTGGTCAAGCCGGGGATGACCGAGCGGGAGATCGCCGACTTCATCCACGCCACGGCGGAAGAGCGGGGACTGGGCACAGCCTGGGAGTGGAACTTCTGCCCCATCGTCTGCGCCGGACCCGACGCGTCGTTCGGTCACCGCATGCCGGGGGATTACCGGACCCAACAGGGATGCCTCCTGCAGATTGACTTCGGCGCCAAGCGAGACGATTTCGTGGCCGACCTCCAGCGCACGATCTACTTCTGCCGCCCCGGCGAGAAGCAACCACCGGAGGAGGTACGGCGAGCGTGGAAAGCGGCGCGCGCGGCCCTCGAGGCCGGACGCGCGGCGCTCAAGCCGGGCGCGCAGGGCTGGGAAGTGGACGCCATCGCCCGCCAGACTCTGGTCGAGGCCGGCTACCCGGAGTACATGCACGCCTTCGGCCACCACATCGGCCGCAACTCGCACGACGGAGCGACGATCCTGGGCCCGAAATGGGAGCGGTACGGGACATCCATCGAGGGGATCGTCGAGGCCGGCAACGTCTTCGCCATCGAACTGGGGGTGTTCGTCCCGGGCTATGGCTACATCGGCTGCGAAGAGGATGTGTTGGTGACGCCACAGGGCGCAGTGTACTTGAGTGAGCCGCAGGAAGAGATCTGGCTGGTCAGGAAGTGACGCAGCGACTTGGGGACACGGGGAGACAGAGGCGCGAAGACGCAATGACGCGATAATGACTATGCGAAAAGCGGTTTTGCTCTACAACGGCCTCATCTACACGATGGACCCCCAACAGCCGCGCGCGACCGCTCTCCTGATCGAGGGAGAACGTCTCCTCGCCGTCGGCGGCGAAGAACTGCGCGACATGGCCGCGCCAGGCACCCCCGCCGAGAACCTGGAGGGCCGCTGCGTCCTCCCTGGCCTCACCGATAGCCACATCCACTTCGCATCCTTCGCCCTGGGGCTCCAGTGGGTGGACCTGACCGGTACGGCCTCCCTGCAAGAGGCCCTGGCCCGCGTGGCCCAACGCGCCGCCAACACTCCGCCAGGAGAATGGGTGTTGGGACGTGGATGGAACCAGGAGGAATGGGATGTCCCCCGCTTCCCCTGCGCCAACGACCTGGACCGCGCCTCGGCGCATCACCCCGTGCTCCTGGTGGCGAAAAGCGGCCACGCCATGGTCGTCAACTCTACGGCCCTGGAGAAAGCCTCCATCACCGCCGAGACCCCCGACCCGCCCGGGGGGCAGATCGCCCGCGACGAAGCCGGCCGCCCCACCGGCCTGTTGCTGGAAGACGGGGCGATGCGGCTGGCCTTCGACCTCATTCCCCGCGCCGACGGCGCAGCGACCGCCGCCGCCATCGCCATCGCCACGGCACAGGCCCACCGCGTCGGACTGACCGCGATCCACGAGATGGACGACCAGGTCGCCTTCGACGCCTTCCAGCGGCTCCACGCCGAGCGGCGCCTGGGGCTGCGCGTGGTGAAGTACCTGCCACTCGAGACGCTCGACGCGGCGCTGGCCCTGCACCTGCGCGGCGGCCTGGGGGATGACCACCTTCGCGTGGGCGGGATCAAGGTCTTCGCCGACGGCGCACTGGGGCCGCGCACGGCAGCGATGCTGGAGCCGTACGCCGGAGAGCCGGACAACCGCGGCATCCTCATCCTGGAGCAGCAGGCCCTGGAAGAGATCGCCCGTCACGCCACCGCTGGCAGTCTCCCCCTGGCCATCCACGCCATCGGCGACCGGGCCAACCGCGCGGTGCTGGACGCGCTGGCTGCCGCGGGGAAAGGACTACCGGCCCAACCTCACCTGCGCCACCGCATCGAACACGTCCAGGTCATCCACCCCGCCGACCTCGACCGGCTCGCTGCTCTGGGAGTGGTCGCCTCGATGCAGCCCATCCATGCCCCGCAGGATGCGGTAATGGCAGATCGTCACTGGGGGGACCGGAGCGTCACCGCTTACGCCTGGCGCAGCCTGCTCGACGCCGGGACGGTGTTGGCCTTTGGTTCAGACTGCCCGGTGGAGGACCTCAACCCCTTCCTGGGCATCCACGCCGCCGTCACGCGCGCCCGCGCCGACGGCTACGGCGGCCCCGACGGCTGGCATCCTGAGCAGCGGATCACCGTCGAAGAGGCGGTGCGCGCCTACACCACCGGCGCCGCCTACGCCGCCGGGCTGGAAGACCGGTTGGGGTCGCTCTCGGCGGGGAAACTGGCCGACTTGGTGGTGCTGGACCGCGACGTCTTCACCTGCGACCCGGCCGCCATCGCCGAAACCCGCGTCGCGCGGGTGATGATTGGCGGGGCGTGGGTGATGGGATGACGCGGTCACCCCATCAGCGTCCGCTCGTCTCCCACGCGCCGGGTCACGCCCTCCGCATCCAGGTGCTCCAACAGCGCCTGCACGTATTTGCGGCTGGTGTTGAACAGGTCACGCGCCTGAGCCAGCGTGATCGAGCCTTGCTGCCGGATGTGGTCGCGGATGCGCTGCACCATCTCGTCGTAAGTCCCTCGCAGGAAAAGGACTTCCGGGGAAACCTGCACCAGTTCGCCGCGGGACAGAAGCACAGTCAGGACGTCCTCCCCCACAGCGGCGATGCTCTCTTTCACCGACGGAGTGGTGTACGGCTCGCGTCGGAACCGCTCCAGGAGACCATCCACCGCCTGTTGCTGCTGCGGGGTGAAGCGAACCACATGGCTGGGCAGACGCACGGTAGCGCCCTCGTCCACCAGCAACCCCTCCGTCACGGCGCGGGCCATCAGCCCATTGAAGACGCGAGGCTCCAGCCGCAGCGCGCTGCGTAGCCCTTCTCTGCCCATCCCCGGGCGCAGTGGGAAGCGCTGATGAAAAGCCGCCAGTTCGTCCTCTGCCCGCGACGTCATCGCCGACCACCAGCCGCGCGACGCCACCAGTCGGCCAGGGGCTGCCACTGGCTCGGCGTCCAGCACCACCGCATCCCCTGATTCCAGCAACTCCGTCAGGGCCGCATCGGCCGTATCGCCCTGGCCAGAGGCAGCCAGCAGGTCGCGTATCGTCGTCGGTCCGCGGCGCTCCAGCGCCTGGAGAAGCACCTGCGCGGGCGTCCCCCGGGCCAGCGTCTCCAGGCGAGCCAGAACCTCTGGCCGCGAGCGACGATGCCGGCGACCGGGGTTGGGGTCCACCACCACCCCTCCGCCGACGGTGACCGCTGGCGAGGGCAGCCGGACGATGAAACGGTCCCCCCGAAGGACCGGCAGAGGTTGGCTCAACTCAAGTTGCGCCCAGGCTGCATCGCCGGGTGGGAGGACCTCCCCTTCCAGAAGGCGGACGCGAGCCATCACCTCTGCCGCGCCACAGAAACACTTGACCTGGACGTTATGCTTCAACGGGAAGGGGGCATCGGCCAGCACCTCGAGGCGCACGTCGGCCAGCAGCGTGGCGCGAAGCCAGCCGGGCGTGGTGACCAGATCACCGCGCACCAGGTCGCTCTTGGCCACACCGGAGAGGTTGATCGCCACACGGCTGCCGGGGACCGCCCGCTGCACCTTCTGTTTGTGGGTCTGCAAGCCGCGGATGCGCGCGCGCAACCCACGCGGCAGGACCTCCACCTCCTGCCCCACCTCGAAGACGCCATCCAACAGCGTGCCGGTGACCACCGTACCGAAGCCGCCGATGGTGAACACGCGGTCCACCCACAGCCGCGGGCGGCCGCGATCCGGGCGCGGCGGGGTCTGCTCCAGCACCCCCTGCAACGCCACCAGCAGGTCATCCAGCCCCTGTCGGGTGCGGGCAGAGACGGGGATGATCGGCGCACCTTCCAGCACCGTCCCCTCCAGCACTTCCGACACATCGGCGGTCACCAGTTCCAGCCAGTCGGGGTCATCTATCAGGTCCGTCTTGGTCAGGGCGACCACGCCGCCAGGGATCTTCAACAGGTCGAGGATGGCCAGGTGCTCGCGGGTCTGCGGCATCACCCCTTCGTCGGCGGCGATGACAAAGAGGGCCGCGTCAATCCCACCGACCCCGGCCAGCATGTTCTCGATGAAGTCCCGGTGACCGGGCACATCCACCACCCCAATCGGCTCGCCGTTGGGCAGGGTCAGCCAGGCGAAGCCCAGGTCAATCGTCATCTCCCGTTCCTGCTCCTCGCGCAGGCGGTCGGGGTTGATGCCGCTGAGGGCCTCGACCAGGGTGGACTTGCCGTGGTCCACGTGGCCGGCAGTGCCGATGACGTGCACGCTCAGATCTCCTCGAGAGAGAGTTCCCGCAGTTCGGCCAGTTGCTCGTTGACCTCAGCGATCAGCGCCTCGAACTCGTCCTTCGCCGCCTTGAAGACCCGGTCGGCCTCAGCGCGGCGGGCCTCCCAAAGGGCGTCCAGTTGCGTCTGATAGAGCCTGAGGGCCACGGCCACAGCATCCAGCCGACGGCGGAGTTGCTCGTTGGTGCGCTGCTGCTCCCGCCAATGCTCTTCGGCCCCCACCTCCCAGTTCCTGCGATCCTTCTCCTGCTGGGCCTGCCACTCCTCCCACTGTCGCCGCAGGCGGTCCTCCGCCAGCCGCTGCGCCTCGGCGACCTCGTTCTGGTGCACCTCGATCCGCGAGCGGAAGGCCTCCAGTCGCTTGATGACCTCCTCGGCGTTGTGGTGGGCCATCAGCAACCGGCTGCGCTCCTCGCGCATCTGCTGCAATTCCTGGCGCACCTCTTCCGCCTGACCGGCCCATTTCTTGACATCCTGGTTGCGGCGGAAGTCGGCCACGCGCAGTTCTTCCACCACCTTCTCGACCCCCTTGATGGGCTTGAGGCCCTCCTCGAAGCGGGCACGCTGCCTGGCGATCTGATCTTCCAGGTTGGCGACCTTCGCCACCGCCGCATCGATCCGCTGACGGATCTCCGTCCCTTCCTTCTCCAACGCCAGGAGACGCTGGCTGTCGGCGCGGCGCTGCTCTTCCAGGTAGATGATGGACTGAGCCTGGTCCTCAGAACGGCGGGATTGTTCAGTCAGGGCCACCTCCGCCCGCTGCAGTCCCTCGCTCAGGCGCTGGTTCTCCAACGCAGCAGCCGCCTGTCGCTCCTCCAGCCGGGTCAGAGCGCGCAACTGCTCGACGGTGCGCGTCAACTCATCCCGTATGGCGCTCATCTCCAGCCGGTAGGTCCGCTCCACCTCCCGCTGTTCCTTGCGGATTTGCTCGTCGCGCTCGTCCAGGGTCCCGGCGACCTCGGCCTTGATCCGCTCCAGGCCCTCGACCAGGCCGCTGACCTGACTGGCCAGCACGCCAATGGTCGCCAGGTTCGAGCGGAGGGCGGTCAACTGCTCCTCCTGGCGGGTCAATTGTTGCGCCTGCTGTTCGACGCGCTCCTGAAGGGCGGAGAGGGCCGCCCTGTCTTTACGACGCTCCTCATCCAGCCATTTGAGCATCTGGCTGGTCTGCGTGACGTCCATTTCCATA
>DAOTYX010000003.1:0-2271 GCA_034434635.1 Anaerolineae bacterium
TGGGATGGTTCAATTTTGAGCCGAAATAGGTTTACACTTTCAGTCACCTTGAAAAATCCGTCGGGTGGCCGACGGCATTGCCGTCGGCTCACCCAGGGGTGCTGCGGGGTCTGGCGGGAGTGCAGGGGGCACCTCACCCCATCCCCCCCAACCCCCTTCCCCAGGGGGTAGAGGAGAGGTGGGGGACACCCCCACACCCCCGGGTGGGGGCTTACCCACCACCCCCCAGCCGGGGTAGCCGCGCTTTCCATAGCGCGCCGATACGTGGTATGGAAACCACCCCCCGCCGATTTGCCCATCAGGCCTGAAAGTGCACAACCTTAAAGTGTAAACCAATTTGTGAACCATCCCACCTGGGTTGCTGCAAAATCGTGACCGATGCCGAAGGGCGTGAGGTGAGGCGGGAGCACTACGAGATCATTGACGAGTACATTGACGACTGGCTGAAGGAACGGGGCAAGATGCACATCTCCATCCTGGGCGAGTTCGGCACGGGTAAGACCTGGTTCTGCCGCCACTACGCCTACCGCCAACTGGCCCGTTACCTGGCTGATCCCGTCCACGAACGGCTGCCGCTGCTCATCACCCTGCGCGATTTCACCAAGGCCACGACAACCCAACAACTGATCAACGACGCTCTGCTGGAGAAGTACAGGCTGCCCCTGGTGGGCAGCGCCTTCGCGGTCTTCGAGCGCATGAACCGGCGGGGCAGACTGCTGCTCATCCTCGACGGCTTCGACGAGATGGCGCGCAAGGTGGACTACCAGACGGTGGTGGACAACTTCTGGGAGCTGGCCAGCGTGGTCGTCGAGGGCAGCAAAGTGCTGCTCACCAGCCGCACCGAGTACTTCCGCTACGCCCAGGAATCGGAGAAAGTGCTGCGCGGTGAGGAGTACGGGCGGGCGACCATCGTGCTCACGCCACCCAGGTTCGAAGTGCTGTATCTGGAGCCTTTCTCCGACGAACAGATTGAAGAAGTGATCGTACGGCGTGTGGGCGCCGAGGAGGGGCCGGTAGTGGCGCAGCGCATCCTGGACACCCCCGACCTGGCGGCATTGGCCCGCAAGCCGGTGCTGATCGAACTGCTGCTGGCCGCTCTGGACGAGGCGGGCGGCGAAGCGTTGCACAACCCGGCGCAGGTCTACCTCTACGCCACCAACGCCCTGCTGCTGCGCAACATCGAGACCGAACGCACTTTCACCAGCACTGCCGACAAGCTGTTCTTCCTGTGCGAGCTGGCCTGGGAGATGATCCGCGATAACAACCTGCGCATCCACTACAAGCAGATTCCGCAGCGGATCCGGGCCTGGTTTGGGGACAAAGTTGCCGACGAGGAACTGGACCACTGGGACTACGATTTGCGCAACCAGACCCTGCTGCAGCGCACCACCGCCGGGGAGTACGAGTTCGCCCACAAGTCGCTGGCCGAGTATTTCGTGGCCTGCCGCTTTGCCGCGCGGGTTGGCTGCCTGCCGCCGCAGTTTGGGCAGACATACGGTGTGGACAGGCTGACAGAGCGAGCCGACACCGCCATCGAGGTGCGGGTGGCAGCGACAGGCGGCCTGCTCTCCCCCGCGATTCGAGAGTTCGTCGCCGACGTGCTGAACATGCCCGGTGTGCCTCCCGTCCCACGGAAGGAACTGTTGGCCGCATTGCGGGCCACGATGACCGATGCCGCCCTGCCGCCCCGCGCCCGCGCCGACGCCGGTCTGCTGTTGGGTCTGCTGCGCTGGCTGCCCCCCGACCTGGACGAGATGCTGCCCATCTCCGAGAACCTGGCCATCGCTAAGTACCCGGTGACCAACGCCCGGTTCGCCCGCTTCATCGCTGCCGGCGGCTATGAGCACGACGAGTGGTGGAGCGCCGAGGGCCGCCGCTGGCGCGACAAGCCGCCAAATTACCGTGGCCAGGGGCCACTGCGCCAGCCCAGGTACTGGGACGACCCTCGTTTCAACAATCCTTTGCAGCCGGTGGTGGGGGTGATGTGGTACGAGGCGGAGGCCTACGCCAACTGGCTCTCGGCCACTGGCGGGCGGGAGGTGCGCCTGCCGACAGAGGAAGAATGGTTGTTGGCGGCACAGGGAAAGCGGAAAAGAGAATACCCCTGGGGTACCGGGTTCGATCCGGCGAAGGCCAACACTGCCGAGAGCGGGCTGGGGCAACCCACCCCCGTGGGCATGTATCCCGATGGGGCCAGCCCCTGCGGGGCGCTGGACATGGCCGGCAACGTCTGGGAATGGACCGCTTCGTGGTATGACGAGACGAAGACAG
>DAOTYX010000004.1:0-7005 GCA_034434635.1 Anaerolineae bacterium
CCTGAGCGAGCGAGGTCATGCCCATCAGTCCACCCAGGTTCATCGTGTCCACCGCGCTGGAGGGGACAATGACCAGCGCGCCCTTTTCCTTCAACCCCTCGAAGAGCATGTTCATCGCCCGCAGGTGAAGGGCAGTGGGGTTGTCCCGGTAAGCCTCAGCGGCCTGGGCAAAGGAGTGGGCGATTTGCTTCTCGCTCTCGCCCAGGATGACCCGCGCCTGGCGCTCCCGCTCCGCCTGCGCCTGACGGCTCATGGCGTCCTCCAGCGCTTCGGGGATGACCACGTCGCGGATCTCCACCGACTGGACGGTGATGCCCCACGGCGTGGTGCGCTCGTCAATGATGCGCTGCAGGTCGGCGTCCATCTTCGCCCGGCCCACCAGGATGTCCGCCAGGCTCATCTGGCCGATGATCTCCCGCAGCGCCGTCTGTGCCGCCCAGGAGATGGCAGCACGATAGTCTTCCACCTCCAATGCCGCCTTCTCCGCATCCCACACCACCCAGAAGAGCACGGCGTCGACGTCCACCGGAACGGTGTCCTTGGTCAGCGTTTTCTCGGCGTTGAACGGAGTGACCATCACGCGGTGGTCCACCATCGCCGGGATGGAGTCCACGACCGGCAGGATCCAGAAAGGACCGGGGCCGCGCAGGCCGCGGAAGCGGCCCAGCCGCAGGACGATGGCCTTCTCCCACTGGTTGGCCACGCGGAGAGAGAAGAGGATGAAGAGGCCGATCAGGTTGAGGCCGATCACCTCCAGCACGATCCAGCCGTCGGCCACGCGCCCGTCCATGATGAAGGCGAGGATGATGGAGACGATCAGCAAGATGATGTAGATCGTCAGGGCCAGGCCGCTGAAGCCCTTGCCCGTGCTTTCAGTCCTGGCAGACGCCCGGGCCGGGGCAGATGATTCCCCTCGCGGGGAGCGAGTTGCAGGTGCGACGACCATGGTTTTACCTCCTTAAATTACCGGCCATCATTGCCGTTCTCTTGCAGCCACAGCGCCAGTTCGCGGTGAAAAGCGGCAGCCGCCTCGTCGGGAGTGTAGCCCAGACGGCGTGCCTCGTCAAGCGCCGAGTGGAGCACAGCGCGGAGCTTCTCTTCGCGCAGGCGGGCCATCTGTTGCTCGTCGGGCTGACCGGCCACGAAGGTGCCACGCCCGCGTTGCGTGGTGATCACCCCATCGCGGTCCAGGTTAAGATAGGCGCGAGCCACGGTGTTGTAGTTCACCCGCAGATCGGTGGCCAGTTGGCGGATGGTGGGCAACTGATCGCCGGGGCGCAGTTTTCCGGCGGCGATCAGTGCCCGGATCTGCTCCTCGATCTGCACGTAGATGGGCGCCTTGCTGTCGGCCTCAATCCGTAACTCCATTGACCCTATCCCATATTGAACTAATGCATTATGATTATAATACAATTTTCCCGCTTTGTCAAGTCACGAAAGACACGAAAGAACGCGAAAGACGCGAAAGACGCACCCTTTCGCGCCCTTTCGTGCCCTTTCGCGCCTTTCGTGCCCTTTCGCGCCCTTTCGTGCCCTTTCGCGCCCTTTCGCGCCCTTTCGTGCCCTTTCGCGCCCTTTCGCGCCTTTCGTGCCCTTTCGTGCCCTTTCGCGCCTTTCGCGCCCTTTCGCGCCTTTCGCGCCCTTTCGTGCCCTTTCGCGCCCTTTCGCGCCTTTCGCGATCACACTTGACGCTGAAAAGCCGTTGTGGTATGATGAACATTGCCCGCGCGTGGCTCGTTCTCCCAACAAGGAGGAGAAACATGAGTAAGACCCGCATACCCTGCGCAGCCCTCGGCCTGCTGATGGTTCTGGCATTGCTGGTCGGGTGTACCCTCCGCGCCGCTCCTGACGTCACCCCCACCCCGTCCGAGATGGACCGGGGGATGATCGAACTGGCCACCCAGGCTGCGGCTACCGCAGCCGCGCCGGTCTCCCTTCCGCCCACTCCCACCATGATCTTGATCCTGCCAACCGCCACACCGACGGTCGCCCTCGAGCCCACCGCCACCCCGGAACCGTTCTTCACTCCAACGCCCACGCCAGTGCCCACCCAGGCCGTGGCGGGCACAACGCAGGAACAGTCCTACACCGTCCAGCAGGGGGACACGCTGTACAGCATCGCCCGCCGCTATGGACTGGGCTACCTTGAACTGGCCTCGTACAACAACATCGTCAACCCCAACCTCATCCGCGTCGGGCAGGTACTGCGCATTCCTGCCGCAGGCACGGTCATTCAGCCACAGCCCGCTGCAGGCACCACTTACGTCGTCCAACCAGGGGACAACCTGTTCCGCATCGCCCTGCGCTACAACATGAGTTACCTGTACCTGGCCTCCTACAACGGCATCGCCAACCCGAACGCCATCTACGCCGGACAGGTGTTGCGCATCCCTCCCACGCCGTAGCGGGCAGCCTCCACACAGGTCATCGAGCAGAGGGGCTGGTCTTCCCAGCCCCTCCTTGCATCCCCTTTCCAGAGACCGGGGGTGACGTCTCCATGACGACCATCACCAGCCTGAGCAACGACAAAGTCCGCCTGGTGCGGGCGCTCCAGAGCCGAAGACGGGTGCGCCAGCAGGAAGGCCGCTTCGTGATCGAGGGGGTGCGCCTGGGCGAGGAGGCGTTGCGGGCGGGAGCGACGCCGCACTTCGTGCTGTTCACCCCCGCGGCGCGCCAGAACCGCCGGGCAGCGACGTTGTTGGACGCCTGGTCAGCCAGGCAGGTGACCCTCTACGAGGTGAGCGAGGCGGTGATGGCCGCCTGTTCGGACACCACGAGTCCGGCGGGAGTACTGGCGGTTGTGCCGATGCCGGATGTCCCGCCGCCCGAGCACCCCACGCTGACGCTGGTCCTCGACGGCCTGCGCGACCCCGGCAACCTGGGCACGATCCTGCGCACCGCGCTGGCAGCAGGGGTGGAGTTGGTGCTGTTGACCCCCGGCACGGTGGAGGCCACGCATCCCAAAGTCGTGCGGGCCGGGGCCGGGGCACATTTTCGTCTGCCCATCGCCGCGCCCGGCTGGGCGGCCATCACCCAGATGCTGCGCGGCTGTCGGACCTGGCTGGCGGCAGCCCAAGGGGAACGCATCTACAGCGAGGTGGACTGGCGCGGCCGGACGGCGCTCATCATCGGCGGCGAGGCGGGGGGAGCCAGCGAACGGGCCCGCGTCCTGGCCCAAGAGACAATCTCCATCCCGATGGCCGCCGGGGTCGAGTCACTGAACGCTGCCGTGGCGGCTGCGGTGATCCTGTTCGAGGCCGCCCGACAGCGACGCACCCCTCCATCTCCCTAGCGCCGGCTGTATAGCTGCGCGAAGTACCGCTTTGACCGGTCGTAGGTCCGCTCTGCCTCCGGGGGGAAGCAGCAGCCAGGCAGTTCGTCCATCCTCAGGTGATAGGCGATGCACTCGCAGCACTTTCCCTTGCGCGGGCAGGGCTCGTAGGTGCAGGTACAGCGCGCCTTATTCCCTTCAAGGTTGCATTCCACGGGCCGATCTCCTCCTGCCACCACGGCTCAAGGTCGGTCTGTGACCGGCGTTTGGCAGGTCACTGACCCGCCGAGAGCCTTTGTCCGCTCAATCCGCTGAATCCGCTGACAGGTTCCTCGCACCGGGATCCCAGCCCGCAGTTCTCGGGCAGGCTCCTACGCGCGCGAGACACGCTCGATGTAGGCCCCCAGGCTGCGCAGCTTCTCCTCCGCCCGCTCGTAGCCGCGGTCAATCTGCTCCACGTTGCGGATGACGCTCTGGCCGCGGGCGCACAGCGCCGCCCCCACCAATGCCATCCCGGCGCGGATGTCAGGGCTGACCAACACATCCCCCTGTAACGGGGAGCGTCCCTGCACCAGACAGCGGTGTGGGTCGCACAGGACGATACGCGCGCCCATGAAGATGAGCTTATCCAGCCAGTACAGCCGGCTCTCGAACATCTTTTCGTGGAAGAGCACAGTGCCCTCGACCTGAGTGGCCAGGACGATGGTGATGCTCATCATGTCGGCGGGGAAGGCTGGCCAGGGGGCGTCGGCGATGGTGGGGATGGCTCCGCCCAGGTCCGGCACAACGGTGAGGGCCTGGTTGGAAGGGACCAGGATATCCTCCCCGTCCACTTCCAGCCGCACCCCCAGCCGCTCGTAGACGGCGCGGATCGTGCGCAGGTGTCGGGGATCGGCGTTCTGGATGCGCACCTCGCCGCCGGTCATCGCCG
This sequence comes from Anaerolineae bacterium, assembly GCA_034434635.1. Taxonomy (GTDB): domain Bacteria; phylum Chloroflexota; class Anaerolineae; order B4-G1; family DUEL01; genus DAOTYX01. The sequence goes on from DAOTYX010000004.1 coordinate 4,203, forward strand.
TCATCGCGATGTAACTGCCCACCTCCAGGTAGTCCGCGCCAATGGTGAACTCCCCGCCCTGCAGCCGCTCCACGCCGTGGATGGTCAGCAGGTTGGAACCGATGCCCTCGATGCGCGCGCCCATGCGGTTGAGCATGGTGCACAGGTCCTGCACGTGCGGCTCGCATGCGGCGTTGTAGATGACCGTGGTTCCCCGGGCCAGCACTGCGGCCATGACCGCGTTCTCCGTGCCGGTAACTGAGGCTTCGTCCAGCAGGAGGTCAGCGCCGCGCAGCCGTGGCGCGCGCAGGCTGAAGAGGCGACCGACTTCCACGGTAGCCCCCAGCCCCTGGAAGGCCAGGAAGTGGGTGTCCACCCGGCGCCGGCCGATGACGTCGCCGCCGGGCGGGGGCAGTTGCACCTGTCCCAGCCGTGCCAGCATCGGCCCGGCCAGGAGAATGGAGCCGCGGATACGGCTGAAACGCTCCCGGTCGAAGGTCGGCACGCGCACCTGGTGGGCGTGAAGTCGCCAGGAGCCTGGACCAAGTCGCTGCACCTCCACGCCGGCGTCGGCCAGCAGGCTGGCCATCGTCTGCACGTCCTGGATATCCGGCAGGTTGTGCAGCACCACCGGCTCGTCGGTCAGCAGGGAGGCTGCCAGGACCGGCAGGGCAGCGTTCTTGTTGCCGCTGGGGGAGAGCGTACCGCGCAACGGATGACCGCCTTCGATGATCAGTTCGTCCACGATGACCTCCGGGCGTGATGTTTTACCGTCGAGTCTGCAGAGAGCGCGGAGGCCCCAATGAGAGCGTCACCGCGTCTCCGGGACGGACGCCCAGGCTGGCGGCGGCATCCCCCTGGCAGACAGCAACCTCAAGGAAGCCCTCGCTGCCCACCACAGCCAGCAGGCGGCCGGGTGGAAGCAGGCCGTAGGTGAGATGCACCCCGTCAATGCGCTGCCCGGCGATCTCCACCTGCGCCGTGGCGGCCGGGAAACGCGCCAGCGGCTCCCGTACTGGACGAAAGGCGGGAGCCAGGCTCAGGTGTTCCCCTTCCCAGAACAGCCTTCCGATGCTGGTGATGAGGTTGCCGAAGCGGTCGGCGTACAGCACTTCGCCCTCGATCTGCCCATCGGTGATGTCGAGGCGGGGCAGGGGCAGCCTAACCGGGTCGTCCACCGCCGGCCCCAGCGCCGCCAGCGGGCCGCCCGCCGCCAGGTGGGCCGCTGCGGGCGAGAAGATGTCGCGGCCGTGGAAGGTGTGGCTGACGTGGGGCAGGCGGTGCGCCGGGCTGGTCAGTTCCACCGCCGACCAGGATTCCGCCTCGGCGAGCAGGTAGGAGAAGAGGCCGTTGTCCGGCCCGACGCAGAAGGAGGTCTCCACCTGCAGAGCCAGCGGTCGCCGCAGGGTGCCCACGCCGGGGTCCACCACCGCCAGGTGCACCGTGCCGGGCGGGAAGAACGGGAAGGCAGCCTGCAGGAGGATCGCCGCACGGCGGACGTCCTGAGGGGGGATAGCGTGCGAGAGGTCCACCAGGCGGGCCTGCGGGGCGCGGGAGAGCAGCACTCCTTTCATCACGCCCACGTACCCGTCGGCGGTGCCGAAATCGGTGGTCAGAGTCACGATGGCCATAGGGGGTATTCTACAACGGAGCGGGTGGGCGTCAAGCGGGACTGGTCAAGCGGCGAGTTATGACTACAATCGGACGACAGACCACGGACGACAGACGACAGACCACTTGGCCGTGGTCCGTGGTCCGTGGTCCGTGGTCTGTGGTCGGTCGTCCGTGGTCAACCCCAGGTGAGGTGAGGTATGCTGCGCGACCTGTTCCTGTTGCGTCCCGATGTGATCTTTCTCAACCACGGCTCCTTTGGCGCCTGTCCGCGGCCCGTTTTCGCCGCCTACCAGTCGTGGCAACTGGAGTTAGAGCGGCAACCGGTGGAGTTCCTGGGGCGGCGTTTTACCGGGCTGATGGCCCAGGCGCGGGCGGCGCTGGCCGGGTTTGTCGGCGCGGAGGCCGACGACCTGGTCTATGTGCCCAACGCCACCACCGGGCTGAACGTCGTGGCGCGTTCGCTGCCGCTGCGGCCTGGCGACGAGGTGCTGGCGACCGACCACGAGTACGGCGCGCTCGACCGCACCTGGCGCTTCATCTGTCAGAAGCGCGGCGCGACCTACATCAATCACCCGCTGCCGTTGCCGTGGGAATCGCCAGAGGCGGTGGTGGAGGCATTATGGTCGGGGGTGACGGAGCGGACGCGCGTCCTGTTCATCAGCCATATCACCTCGCCCACGGCGCTGATCCTGCCGGTGGCCGAACTGGCGCGGCGGGCGCGCGCGGCGGGCATCCTCACCATCGTGGATGGCGCGCACGGGCCGGGACAGGTGGATCTCGACCTGCGGGAGTTGGGGGCAGACATCTACGTCGGCAACTGTCACAAGTGGATGATGGCTCCCAAAGGGGCGGCGTTCCTGTACGCCCGGCGGGAGGTGCAGGAGTGGCTGGAGCCGCTGGTGGTCAGTTGGGGCTGGCAGAGCGAGAAGCCCGGCCCGTCCCGTTTCGTGGACGAGCAAGAGTGGCAGGGGACGCGGGACATCGCCGCCTATCTGGCCGTCCCGGCGGCGATCGCCTTTATGGAGGAGCACGAATGGCCGCGGGTGCGGGAGGAGTGTCACGCACTGCTGCGCCAGGCCCGTGAGGAGGTGGCAGCGCTGACCGGGTTGCCGCCGATCTGCCCGGATTCGCCGGAGTGGACGGCGCAGATGGCCGCGTTGCCCGTGCCGAACTGCGACGCGGCGGGGTTACAGCGGCGCCTCTATGAGGA
>DAOTYX010000005.1:0-12183 GCA_034434635.1 Anaerolineae bacterium
GGCAAGCGTTTCGTCACACCTGATGAAGTGGACACCCAGGTCTTCCCTTGGGGCACGCTCAAGTGGATGAGCGCGCCAGAGGTGACCGGCGCCGAGCGGTTCAGCATGGGCGTCGTCCTCCTGGAACCGGGCAAGGGCCACACCACCCACAACCACCCCGGCGTGGAGGAGATCCTCTACTTCGTCTCCGGCACCGGCGTGCAGGCCGTCGCCGGCGAACGCCACCCGGTGGGGCCTGGCATGCTCGTGCACATCCCCCCTGGCGTTGACCACGAGACCATCAACACCGGCTGGGAGCAGATGAAGATCATCGCCATCTACAGCCCGCCAGGGCCGGAGGCGGAACTGGCCCGCAGTCCCGACTGCACCCTCGTCCCCGCCGGTCAGATTCCCAGCCGCTGACGCTGACCATCTGGGAGGATGACGCCATGGCCAAGACTGTGGTTCTTGTCGGGGCGTTGGACACCAAAGGGCAGGAGTTCGCTTTCGTCAAGCGACTCATCGAGGGCGCAGGACTGAAGACCATCGTGGTGGACTTCGGCGTTATGGGCGAGCCAGCCTTCCCGCCCGACGTGACCCGCGAGGAGGTCGCCCGCGCGGGCGGCGGCGACCTGGCCACGCTCCGCTCCGGCGAGCGCAAGGACGAGGCGATGCGGATCATGGCCGCGGGAGTGGCGGCTGTCGTCCGGCGGCTCTACGACGAGGGCCGTCTGGACGGTATCCTGGGGATGGGAGGCAGCGGCGGCACCTCCATCGCCACCGCCGGCATGCGCACCCTGCCGGTGGGCGTGCCGAAAGTGATGCTCTCGACCGTGGGCGGCGGAGACGTCAGCGCCTACGCCGGGACGCGCGACATCACTTTCATCCCGTCCATCGTGGACGTGGCCGGCTTCAACCGCATCAGCCGCGCCATCTACGCCAACGCCGCTGGCGCGGTCGTCGGCATGGTCAAGATGGAGATACCGGCCGTAGACGAGGAGCGTCCGCTCATCACCGCTTCGATGTTCGGCAACACCACCCCTTGCGTTGATCACGCCCGCGCGCTGTTGGAGAAAGAAGGGTACGAAGTGCTGGTCTTCCACGCCACCGGCAGCGGCGGACGGACGATGGAGAGCCTGATCGCCGACGGCTACATCGCGGCCTCGCTGGACATCACCACCACCGAACTGGCCGACGAGGTCTGCGGCGGGGTGTTCAGCGCCGGACCGGAGCGCATGCTCGCCGCCGCCCGCGCCGGCATCCCCACGGTGCTGGTGCCAGGGTGCGTGGATATGTGCAACTTCTGGGGCCTCGACAGCGTGCCGGAGCGGTATCGCTCGCGTCTCCTCTACCAGTGGAACCCCAACGTCACCCTGCTGCGCACCAACGCCGAGGAGAACCGCGTCATCGGGCAGATGATCGCCAACGCGGCCAACGCCTCACGGGGACCGGTGGCGGTGCTCCTGCCGCTGCGCGGCGTCTCCATGCTCGATAGCCCCGGCAACCCCTTCTGGGACCCGGCGGCAGACGGAGCCTGCTTCCAGGCCATCAAAGAGAACCTGCGGCCCGACATTCCGCTGATCGAGATGGAGGCCAACATCAACGACCCGGCCTTCGCCGAACGGGCGGCAGGGGTATTGCTGGAAATGCTCAAGGGAAAGGAGGTTTCGGGATGACGATCCCGCGTCAGGAGATCATCAAACGGCTGCGCGCTCAGGTGGCCGCCGGACGGCCCATCATCGGCTGCGGCGCGGGCACCGGCCTCTCCGCCAAGTGCGCCGAGGCGGGCGGGGCGGACCTCATCATCATCTACAACTCCGGGCGGTACCGCATGGCCGGACGGGGCTCGCTGGCCGGCCTGTTGCCCTACGGCGACGCCAACGGCATCGTGGTGGAGATGGCCGCCGAAGTACTGCCGGTGGTCAAGAATACGCCGGTGCTGGCCGGCATCTGCGGCACCGACCCGTTCCGGCTGATGCCGGTCTTCCTCAAACAATTGAGGGATTTGGGCTTCTCTGGCGTGCAGAACTTCCCGACGGTGGGGCTGATTGACGGGGTCTTCCGCGCCAACCTGGAAGCCACCGGTATGGGGTACGACAAGGAGGTGGAGGCGATCCGCATCGCCCACGAGATGGACCTCTTCACCTCCCCCTACGTCTTCGACGCGGAGTCGGCGCGGGCGATGGCCCAGGCCGGGGCCGACCTGCTGGTCTGCCACGTGGGGCTGACCACCGGCGGCACCATCGGCGCGGGCGTGGCGCTCAGCCTCGACGAGGCCATCGAGAGGGTTCTGCAGATGGCAGAAGCGGGACACCAGGTCAACCGCGAGGTGATGGTCATCTGCCACGGCGGGCCATTCGACGAGCCGGAGAACGTGGGGACAGCGCTGGCGCGCATGCCGGGCATCGTCGGCTTCTTCGGGGCTTCCAGCATCGAACGGCTGCCCACCGAGCGCGCCATCACCGGGCAGGTGCGATCCTTCAAGGGGCTGACACTGGCGGGTTGAGTCAGGGCGAGAAGAACACCAGCCCTACGCCCATCCGCTCTAACGCCTCCTCGGCGTAGGCGGTGACCACGGCGCTGGGGTCGTCCAGCGCGGCGCACAGGGCGGGGATGGCCTGGGGCGACTGGAGGGCGCGCAGGGCGCGGGCCGCCCCGGCCCGCGCAGCGACCCCGCCCTCCCGCAGCGTGCGGATAAGCGGCTCTACTGCTGCATCACCGAACTGGGCCAGCGCGTCTGCGGCCAGCCGCGCCACGTAGGCGGAGGGGTCGTCCAGACGCACGACCAGCGGCTCCACCGCCTCAGCGGGACGCAATTCGGCCAGCGCGACCACCGCGCAGGCGCGCACGTCGGGGTCGGGGTCGCCCAGCACGGCGATGAGGGCCGCTACCGCCTCTGCCGTGCCCACAACGGCCAGGGCGCGCACGGCCCACCAGCGGTGTTCCCGTTCGGCGGAGGAGAGCAGGGCCTGCAAAGCAGGCAGGGCAGCGTCGCCCAGCCGGTCCAGGCGCTCCACTGCCTCCTCCGCCTGACGGTCGTCCCCAGCAGCGATCGCCGCCAGGAGGTCACTCAGCCACTCATCCACCGCGGGGCTCCTCCACCGTTACCACTCCACCGTGCACCTGCCGCTGCCAGCGCGTCCCCGCCCACCAGGCCGCCGCGACGCCCAGCAACACCAGCCCCAACCCGGTCAGGTCGAGGACGCGGACGGCGTGCATCACGTCAATGGAGTAGAGCACTCCGCCCTCGTAGGGGTCTGGCAGGGCCAGCAGCAGCAGCCCGCCCAGCAGGAGCAGCAGGCTGGCTGCGGAAAGCAACACGACGTCGCGCAAGGACCCCCCTAATCCGGCGGAGGGACCGGCAGGTCGTCTACGGCCACGGAGATCCAGCGCTCCCCCTCCTCGATCAGCATCACCGGAATGTCGTCGCGGATGGGGTACTTGCGGCCGCAGTCCGGCTCCTGGCACACCAGCCAGACGTCGCGCACCAGTTCCAGCCGACCAGGGTCTTCGCCGGGTTTGCGCGTCTCGCCGCTCACGCAGTATGGACAGCGCAGGATGGCCAGCAGGTCAGGGTCTATCATCCGTCCCTCCTTCTTGGAGACTGGCTGCTCCAGAAGACCTATCTATCTCGGAATATAACACACATCTGCCTGAGAGACAATCGCCCGACTGGAGGGTCGGCCCGTCTGGCCGCCCAGCCAGCGGAAGATGGTCTCTTTTCCATAATATCCCAAGAGGGCGAAGACGATGTTCTTGAGCACCTTGCCGGCGGCGCAGGCGATCAGGAACTTCCACAGCGGAAAGCGCAACGCCCCGGCGGCGATGCCCCCCAGGTCGAAGACAGGGTTGGGGATGAGCGCCAGCACGAAGATCGTCACCACGCCGTGACGCTGCATCCACCCCGCCACCCGCTCATAGGTGGGGCCGCGGTCCACCAGCGTCTGGCCGCTGTAGCCTGCCATGTAGCCAGAGAGTTCCCCCAGCGCCTGGCCCACCCCGCCGACCAACCCCACCAGGAACGGATTGAAGACACCGCCCAGGAGCGAACTGACCGCCAGGCCGGGCACAGGGAGGATGAGCGTGGCGTTGCTGACCAGGCCGACCAGGAAGACCGCCGCGTAGCCGTAGCCAGCCAGGTCCTGCAGGTGGTTGCGGAAGTAGACCGCCGCCACCGACGCGCCGACGACGATGAGGACGGTCAGGATCTGAACGACGCGCAGCAGACGGGGGCGGGGCTTACGCTCGGCCATCAGCGCGGCAGGGGAGCACCCAGGCGGACGACCTTCTCGTCGCGGGGCAGCGCGCCGGTGGCGTTGCAACAGTCCACCACCAGCCGTGCCCGTTCCACCACCCGCGCGTAATCCACAGCGCGATGGCCGGTGACGATGAGCACGGCGTCGGCAGCCGCCAGTTCCTCATCGCTGAGCGGCACCGATTCCAGGGTGACGCTGGGGCGGTAGAAGACGTCCCCGCCGACCCGGAAGCGGGGCACGTGGGGGTCATGATAGCGCACCTGCGCTCCGCGTCCCAGCAACAGTTCGATCACCCGCTCAGCCGGAGAGTTGCGCGGGTCCTCCACGTTGGGCTTGAAAGCCACTCCCAGTACCAGTACCCACGCGCCCTGTAGCCCCCGTCCGTGCGCCGACAGGGCCTGGCAGAGCAGGTCCACCACGTGGTAGGGCATCGCCTGGTTGACCTCCGCCGCCAGTTCGATGAACTTGGTGTAGAAGTCGTACTCGCGGGCCTTCCAGGAGAGATAGTAGGGGTCCACCGGGATACAGTGCCCCCCTACCCCCGCCCCAGGATAGAAGGGCATGAAGCCGAAGGGTTTGGTGCGGGCGGCCGCGATGACCTCCCAGAAGTCAATGCCCATCCGCTCGGCCAGCAGGGCCAACTCGTTGACCAGGGCGATGTTGACCGCGCGGAAGATATTCTCCAGCAGTTTGGTCATCTCCGCGGCGCGCGTGGAGGAGACCGGGCAGACCGGCGCCCCCATCTGACTCAACAGGTCGCAGGCCAGACGAGTGCACTCCGGCGTGAGTCCCCCGACCACTTTGGGGGTGTTGTAGGCCGACCAGTCCTTGTTCCCCGGGTCGATCCGCTCCGGCGAGAAGGCCAGGTAGAAGTCCACCCCTGCCTTCAGTCCGCTCTGCTCCAGGATGGGCTGGACCACCTCCTCGGTAGTGCCGGGGTAGGTGGTGGACTGCAGCACGATCAGCTGGCCACGCTGCAAGCGGGGGCGGATGGACTCCGCGGCGCTGCGCACGTCGGAGAGGTCCGGCGCCCGCTGGGCGTCGTAGGGGGTGGGGACACAGATGAAGACGGCGTCGGCCTGGCGCAGCACGTCGTAATCGGTGGTCGCGCGCAGGTGGCCGGAGGTGACGTAGGGGGCCAGCGCCTCAGCGGGGATGTCCTCAATGTAACTGCGACCCTGGCTGAGCAGGGCCACCTTCTCCGCATTCACTTCCACGCCGGTGACGTGGAAGCCGGCCCGGGCGAACCCCAGCGCCAGCGGCAACCCCACGTACCCCAATCCGATAACGGCGACGTGTGCACTGCGGTCGCGGATTTTCTCTTCCAGAGAAGGCATATTCTCTCCGAACATGTCAGCAACTCTCTTGCTGTTCGTCGGCCAGTATGCGCACAACTCATTCGACCAGTACCGGGACTTCATGCTGGATTGCATCCCGCAGGATATCCTCGTCTATGCCGAGGTGCTCGTGAGTAACCACATCGCGCAATCCAGCAATCTTGCGCCATTCCATCTCTGGGTAACGGCTGCGGATTTCTGGTGGTATGTGCTTGACCGCTTCGCCAATGACCGCCAGGTTACGTACCACGGCATCGAAAGTCTTCTCGTCTTGTACAAACTGGCTGAAGGTCAAACCCCGTACGTAGCGCATGACCTTCTCGCCAGCCTCGCGTATGTCATCAAGATAGAGGCGATAATCACGTGACATAGAAAGCCTCTCGTTCTATGTAGGGCTTCAGACGTGGTTTGAGTGCTTTGCGGGTGACCAGGTCTACCCGGCAACCCAAGAGATCTTCCAGATAGAACTCGAGACCCATAAATTGGTCCAAGGTAGCCCGACCCGCGAAATCCACCAAGACATCTATGTCACTGTCTGGCCGGCTCTCGTCTCTGATGATCGAACCAAAGAGAGCCAGAGACTGCACCCCAAAGCGAGCAAACTCGTGACGATGTTGCTTCAGTATCCTGATCGTGTCATCCCTCCTCATCGTTACCTCCTTGCCTCTCCTGGGCCGCAGGGGGTTCCTGCTGCGGGCGGTGGGGGTGGAAGAACGGCGGCCGTTCCAGCCGCCACAGCCCGTACAGCCCGACCAGGGCGACCAGTCCGCCCACAGTGTACCCCTCGATGGCCGAGGCGCGGGTGACGAAGAGGGCGAGCATGCCCAGCACGAAGCAGACGACGTAGAGGACCAGGACCGCCTCCCGCTGGGTCAACCCCGCGGCCACCAGGCGGTGGGAGATGTGATCCTTGCCCGGCGTGGTCAGCGGGTTCAGCCCACGACGCAGGCGGGAGAGGATGACCAGGGTGGTGTCGAAGATGGGCAACCCCATCACCAGCACCGGCACCATCCAGGTGACGAAGGTGACGTTGTCGGGGAAACGGAGTTTGATGCCGATGGCAGCCAGCATGAAGCCCAGGAACAGCGCCCCGGAATCCCCCATGATGATACTGGCGGGGTTGAGGTTGTAGAACAGGAAGCCCAGGCAAGCCCCCAGCACCGCCACCGCCAGCGCGCCCACCAGGTACTGGCCGCTGAAGGAACACATCAGCGCGAAATAGGCGGCAGCGATCGCCGCCATCCCGCCCGCCAGGCCGTCCATGTTGTCCAGCAGGTTGACGCCGTTGGTGATGTACCCCACCCAGAAGACCGTGAGGGGCAGGTCCAACAGCGGCTGATGGAAGGTGCCGACGCGCACGCCGGTGGCCCAGAGGAGCAGCGCGGCCAACACCTGGCCGATGATCTTGACGATCGGGCGCACCCCCCAGCGGTCATCCATCAGCCCCAGGAAGGAAATGCCCGTCGCGCCGATGACGATGGAGCCGAACTGGGCGAAGTTGTGCCACTCCCCCAGTGCTATGGCGGCGGCCAGCACCGCCAGGAAGATCGCCGCGCCGCCCAACCGCGGCAGCGGACGGGTGTGGATTTTCCGCACCGACGGCTGGTCCATCACCCCCAGGCGGGGAGCCAGCCAGCGGGCGAGGGGGGTGGCCCCCACCGCCAGCACCAGCGCGCCGGCAAAGACGAGCAGATAGACGGTCACGGAGCCTCCTGCGTGGGTGAGACAGGTTGTTGCAGTTGCAGGACCAGTTGCTGCAGCCTCGCCTGCTCCGTCTCCGGGGCCAGCAGTAACGCCATCTGCGCTGCCTCCAGGGCTCCGGCGACGTCGCCGGCGCGGTAACGGGCGATGGCCAGCAGTTCATGGGTTTCCCAGACATCGCTGGCCTCGGGGGCCAACTGGATTGACTGAGAAAGCACGGAGGCCGCCTGGAGGTTGTCGCCCAACTGCAGATAGAGGCGACCCAGAGCAGCCCAGACACGAGGCTGGTCGGGTTTCAGATCCAGCGCCGTGCGGTAGGCCACCGCCGCCCCCTCCAGGTCGCCCTCACGGGCCCGCACATCCCCTACGATGAGCCAGGTCTGATCGAAGCCAGGGTCGAGTTCCAGCGACTGGCTGATGCAACGCTGGTACTCCAGGCTGTCCTGCAGGTAGTAGTAGTTGAGCGTGGCCCACTCGTTCCAGAGGATGGGGTTATGCGGGCTGAGGCGGGTGGCAGTGTCGTAGTATTGCGCGGAGAGTTGAAGCAGGAGGTCTCGCTGTCCGCTGTCAGCGGCAGCCGGCATATCGGCCCAGGAACGGTACATACGTGCCAGGTTGGCGCTGTGGTCGGTGTTGAGCGGGTTGATGGTCTGCGCCTGCAGCAACACCTGCTCCGTCTGCCGCAGGGCCTGGTCCTGCTGTGTGGTGTCGGTGAGGCTGCCGGCATACTCCAGCCAGGCCCGGCCCAGGTAGAGGTAGTAGAAATCCTCCCGCGGCGCCAGCGCAATGGCTGCTTCGTAGTGCGGGATCACCACTGTCCACTGGTTCTGGTCCTCCCAGGCATTGCCCTGCTTGTAGATGGTATCGGCGCGGATGGGGCGCATGTTGTACTGGTAAGCAGCGACAGGGGCCAGGAAGAGCAACAGGCCGGCCAGCGCCACACCGATCCAGCCCCAACCCACCTCGACCAGGCGCAAGCGGATAGCGGGATCGAAGAGATAATACACCAGGAGCACAGCCGTCACCGCGCCTGCAGCCCCCAGGAAAACCAGCAGCAGGGCCGACAGGCGCGTCGCCGCCGTCGCACCGCCCGACGCACCGATGAAGGCCAGGACCAGCCAACCCAGGAGCGCGATCAAGAGTGTGACCACGCCCGCTGGTGTGCCCCACCTTGTCGGCAGCAGGCGCTCGCCGCTCAGGGCCAGGCCGCCCAGGAGCATCAGCGCCGCCAGCAAGGCATAATAGGCGACCAACTGGTCCGCGATCCGTCCCGCCTGGGCGATCACGTCGCTGACGCTGTGCAACGTGGCCGTGACGACGCGGGCGTGCTGACTGGCCAGCGCCAGTCCAAAGATCATACCGATCAGCAGCGCGATGAGCAGGACGATCAGGGCAGCAGTCCACTGTTCGCTCACATTCCGGAAGACGCCGGTCCTGGCGATCTGGCTCACCGAGAGCAGGGCGAGCGCCAGCCAGGTCACCCCCACCACCATCAGAATGCCCAGCGAGGTGCGCACCGGCCCGTTGATGGCCACCACCGTCAGCGAGTGCCAGAGGATCTGCGCCGGGCTCGTCAGCCGTTCGATGTTGTTGACGAAGTCATAGGCCAGCGTGCCCAGGATCAGCGCGCCGATGAGCGCCGCGCCCAGGGTGGGCCACAGCCAGCCAGGGCCATAAGAGGTACGGCGGCGTGGCGAGGGGAGCGGCATCCCCTGGCGACGTCGCTTCCTGCCGCGCGCCGGCCCGGCCGAGGTCGGCGCCGGCCCTGCGAACGACGGTTCCTCCCGGTCGGCGATGCGCTGCAGCCCCAGCAGCACGAACACCCCGGCCAGCGCCCAGAAGGTCGTCCGCGTCGAAGCGATGGCAATGCCGAAGTTCATCTCGATGAAGTGGGCGACGAAAGAGGAGAAAAGGCCAGCCAGAAGGATGAACTCGGCAGGGAGCGCAGGGAGGGGATGCGTCTCCCGGTAGACCGAGAAGCCACAGACAAGCAGGTAGATGAACAGGCCAGCGGTGATACCCATCGGGATGGCCAGGCCGAAGAAGTGCACGCCCAGCACGAGGCTGGCGATCACCGCTGCCAGCACCCCCCCGACGGCGAGCAGGACGAAGAAGAGCAGCCGGCGGCTGTCCGGCAGCAGGTTCAACCAGCGCAGGCTGAAGTAGAAGAGGCTGCCGAACAACCACAGGTAGGCGACGAAGCCGGGAACGCCGGTGATGACCAGCGTGTCCAACGTCTCGTTGTGCGAACGGTCGGGGGAAGCGGTACGCGACTCGTAGTGGCCCAGGAGCGCCGGGTAGAAGGGGTTGTAGGCCACGTACATGGATTCCGGGCCGTACCCAACCAGGGGGCGAACGGCATTGAAGGGATCGGCCTGCCAATCCGAACGGGTGAGCGTAGGAGGGTAGGCGATGGGTTCGTGCGGCAGGATCAGTTGCAACGCCCCTTCCCAGATCAGCGCGCGCACCTTGCCGGTGCCGCTCTCGGCCTGCAACACGTTCGCGATGCGGCCGATAGAGGGCTGCTGCACCGCCCATTCGTTCAGCGGTCCGCCAGGGTTGACGGCGAAGAAACCGAGGGCGAAGAAGACCACCATCACCAGCGCGCTAATCCACAGCCAGCGCCAGCCCTGCCGGTTGACGATCATCGCCAGCCAGGCGCCCAATATCACCAGCAGCGCCACCCCCAGCGCCCCCATCGCCGGGAGGCTGCTCTCCTCAGCGGTGAGCGCGCGAGCGGCGAAGTAGAAGGCCGCTGCCGCCCCCAGCGCGGCCACCAGGCTGCCCAGCCCAAAGAGCGCCCCCCGCCCCAGGTCTGACCAGAAGCCGCTGTCGCCCGGTTGCCCTTGCCGGGCCTGCCGCTGCAGCGCCAGCAGCCCCACGAACATCCACAGCCCCACACCGAACAGCAACCCCAGCAGCGGGCCACGGCTCTTGGTGTACCAGATGGCGATCACCTGCACGAGGAAGATGAAGATGTACACCGCCGCGCGCAGGATGTCAGCCACGCTGGCCTTCTCCTCGGTCAGGATGGCGCGGAAGGCCTCCACCACGCGGCTCAGCACCAGTGGCGCGACCATGATGAGGTAGGCCGCGACAAAGATGGCATTCCCCATGTTGGAGGCCACGCGCGTCGTCACGTTGCCGCCCCACGGCAGGGGGTCCCGCCCGGAGTGTTGCACGAAGCCGTAAAGGGCGATCGGCAGACTGTTGAGGATCAGCGTGGTGACGAAGCGGTCCACCTGCGCCCGCGTGCGCATGCGCTCCAGGATGATGAGGAAGATGAGGATGTAAGAGAAGGTGGTGAAGGTGCCCTGTAGCCGCTGGTAGGAGCCGAAGAAACTGGTGTAGGGGTTGACCGAGAGCGCCGTGCTGACCAGGTAGGCCAGCACGGTCAGCAGGGTGGGCAGAATCAGCGGCGTGCGCCAGGTGATGCGCGGCTGGGCGCCCGTCGCGCCCCGTTCTCCCCGTCGGGCCACCCACTCCTCCAGCCAACGCACCAACCAGACGGCGGCCATCACCAGGGCGATGGAACGCAAAGTGGTCAGTTTGTCCGGCTCGAAGACGCGGCTGGAGTAGATGTTGAAGAACAGCGGCGTGACGATGACTGCCGCCAGCCAGCCCGCTTCCAAAACTCCGTCAAGGAAGACGCTCAATCGTGTTCGTGACATCCGTATTGTGCTCCTGGAACCATGCCAACGTCCTGCGCAGGCCCTCTTCAAGAGGGGTGCGCGCCTCGAAGCCCAGCAACTCCCGCGCCCGCGTCACATCGGGGACGCGGCGGCGGGTCTCCTCAAAGTGGGGGCCGTAGGCCGCGGCGGTGGGGACGTGGACGATCTCCGAACGGGAACCGGTGATCTGGCGGATCATCTCTGCCAGTTCACCGATGGAGGTCTCCCGGTTCGAGCCGATGTTGAACACGCGGCCCGCCGCCTCGCGCACCGTGGCCGCGCGGATGGTGCCGTCAATCGTGTCGAAGACGTAGGTAAAGCAGCGCGTCTGCCGGCCGTCATCGTAGACCGTGAGCGGCTCGCCCTGCAGGGCCTGGGTGATGAAGCGAGCGATGACGCTCCCATAACCGCGCGGGTCGAGCCGCGGGCCGTAGGCGTTGAAGTAGCGCACCGCCGCCACCGGCAATCCCTTCTTCGCGTAGGCCAGGGCAAAATACTCGTCAATCGCCTTGGCGTCGGAGTAGGACCAGCGGCCCACAGTGGTGGGGCCTAGCACGCGGTCGTCATCCTCCCCCAGGGGAACGGCGGTGGATTTGCCGTAGACCTCGGAACTGGAGGCGATGACGGTCCGCACCCAGTACTTGAAGGCCATCTCCAGTACGTTCTCCGTGCCGCGCACGTTGGTGACGATAGCGCTGAGGGGATCCTCCACCACATACTTGACCCCCACCACGGCTGCCAGATGGTAGATCACCTCCGCCTGGCGCACCAGTCGCTCGAGAGTGGTGGTATTCAGGATGGAGTCGTTCACGAAGTGGAAACGTTCACTTTCCAGATGGTGAGCGATGTTGTCCACCTTGCCCACCGACAGGTTGTCCAGCACGGTGACCTCGTGGCCCTGGCCCATCAGCACGTCCACCAGGTTCGAGCCGATGAAGCCAGCCCCGCCGGTGACGAGAATCCTCAAGATGCCACCTCCTCCGACAGCGATAGTGCAACGCGATTCAGAACTCGCTGAATGAAGCCGCTGCCTTTCCCACGCAGCAGCTCAATTTGGCCGCGTCGCCGTATGTTACCCCAATCGTCCGAAAAATCAAGTAGGGACGGAGCATTTGGGTGTTCGAAGCAGAAGCGATTTAGGCTACGTCGATGCTGCTTTTCCCGCCCGGAGTCGAGGCTTCAGCCGGTTTGAGCCACGTTTGCGCCGGCTAAAGCCTCGACTCCGTCCCCAGATTGGGA
>DAOTYX010000006.1:0-23938 GCA_034434635.1 Anaerolineae bacterium
AGCGGCGACGCAGTCGCCGCAGTCCAAAGTCGCCGCAGTCCGAAGTCGGCGCTTTCAGAGCGGCTTTGGATTGCGCCGACGGGTCGGCGCTTTGAAAGCGGCGACACAGTCGCCGCAGTCCAAAGTCGCCGTAGTCCGAGGTCGGTGCTTTCAGAGCGGCTTTGGATTGCGCCGACAGGTCGGCGCTTTGAAAGCGGCGACGCAGTCGCCGCAGTCCAAAGTCGCCGTAGTCCGAAGTCGGCGCTTTCAGAGCGGCTTTGGATTGCGCCGACGGGTCGGCGCTTTGAAAGCGGCGACACAGTCGCCGCAGTCCACAGTTGCCGTAGTCCAAAAGCGCCGCAGGCCAAAAGCGCGCCAGTTGCGGTTTTTCCCCCCTGTGGTAGAATAACCCTCCTGCCAGACGACAGGTGCGCCGAGGAGAGCGAGATGGCCATCTCGAGTGAGCGACTGAAAGAACGACTGCTTGAGGAGCGCGCCCGGCTCATGGGGCAGATCAGCCGGTTGGGCGAGCAGGAATACCGCGGCGCGGGCTACGGCAACCACATCGCCGATGACGCCACGGAGACTTTCGAACAGGCCAAAGGAGTCACGCTGCAACAAAACGAGGCCGCGCTGCTGGAACAGGTCGAGCACGCCCTGCGTAAGTTTGACCTGGGCACGTACGGCATCTGCGAGTCCTGTGGCGGGCCCATTGACCCGGCCCGGCTGAAGGCGCTCCCGTACGCCCTCTACTGCCTGGACTGCCAGTCCCGCCGCGAACGCCGCGGGAAGTAGGGGGCGGCCTTGCGGCGGCTGCACCTTGAGACCTTCCTGCTGCCAGCCATCGCTCTGGTAAGCCTGGTGGCAGATCAGGTCTCCAAGTCGTGGATCGTCGCGCATCTGACCGAAGGCCAGTCTGTGCCCCTCACCCCCTGGTTGACCCCCGTCCTGCAGTTGACTTACGTCACCAATACTGGCGCTGTCTTTGGGCTGTTTCGGGGAATGGGGGACGTCTTCATCGTTGTAGCCATCGTCGTGGTGTTGGCCCTGTTGTTCTATAACTACCGTCTGCCCCGAGGCCAGTGGCTGATGCGCGCTGCCCTGGGTCTGCAGCTGGGCGGGGCGCTGGGCAACCTGACGGACCGCCTGACCCGCGGGGGGTCGGTAGTGGACTTCATTGACACAAACTTCTGGCCGCTGCGGGAATGGCCAATCTTCAACCTGGCCGATACCTCCATCGTGCTGGGCGTCGCCATCCTGGCTTTTACCATCCTCTGGCTCCATAAGGAGCCGCCCGCACCTGCGGAACGCCAGACCTCTGAGGCCACTTGAGAGAGATTGCCTTTACCGCCGAGACCGACGGCCAGCGGCTGGATGTGTGGCTGGCCAGCCGCTTCCCCGACCTGAGCCGCACGCAGATCCAGCGGCTGATCACCTCCGGCGCAGTGCGGGTCAACGGGGAGCCACGCAAGCCAGCCTCTCGGGTCGAAGTCGGCGATCATCTCGCCATCACGCTGCCGGAACAGCAGGAACCCCCCATCCTCCCTGAGCCGATCCCGCTGGACGTGCTCTACGAGGATGCGCACCTGCTGGTGGTGAACAAGCCGGCCGGCCTGGTGGTGCACCCCGCCGCCGGCCACACCAGCGGCACGCTGGTCAACGCGCTGCTGGCCCACTGCCCGCAGGTGGCCGAGGTGGGGGGCAGGGAACGGGCGGGAATCGTCCACCGACTGGACAAGGAGACCTCTGGCCTGTTGGTGGTGGCGAAAGACACGGCGACCCACGCGGCGCTACAGCGGCAGTTCAAACTGCGACAGGTGCAGAAGACCTACCTGGCGCTGGTGGAGGGACGGGTGTCACCGCGCGAGGGGCTCATCGAGGTGCCGATCGGGCGCGACCCGCGCGACCGCAAGCGCATGGCTGCCCAGCAGGATGGCCGCCCAGCGCTGACGCGGTACCGGATGGTCGAGGCTTTCCGCGAGCACACGCTGTTGGAGGTGCAGCCTCACACCGGCCGCACCCACCAGGTGCGCGTCCACCTGGCCTGGCTGGGCTATCCGGTGGTGGGGGACAGGGTCTACGGCCATCGCCGACAGCAGTTGCTGAGCGGGCGACACTTCCTTCACGCCGCAGAACTGCGCTTCAAGCACCCGGCTACCGGCGAGGAGATGACCTTCACGGCGCCACTGCCGTCGGAACTGAGCGGGGTGCTGGAACGATTGCGGGCGGAGATGGGGTGACGCGGAGACACAGAGACACAGAGAGGAGTGAATATGCGTGAAGTCACGATAGCCACGGTCCAGATGCAGCCGGCACTGGGGCAGATGGAAGAGAACCTGGTCAAGATGGGGGAGTTCATCCGCCGCATCGCCACCGAGCAGCCGGTGGACCTGATCATCTTCCCCGAACTGGCGACGACGGGTTACGAGGTGGGACCGCGCTTCCCGCAGATGGCACAGCGGGTGCCCGGCCCGGCGGTCAACATCATCGCTCAGCGGGCCGCGGAGTACGGCGTGCACGTGGCCTTCGGCCTGGTGACGAAGGAGAAAGTGGAGAGCATCCTCTACAACTCCGCCGTGCTGGTCGGGCCGGACGGCGAGGTCATCGGCCAATACCAGAAGGTACACCTGCGCGGTGAGGAACGCATGGCCTTCCGCGCCGGCTATCGTCTGCTGCCCTTCGAGACCGACTTCGGCGTGGTGGGCCTGCTGATCGGCTGGGACCTGGCCTTCCCGGAGGCGGCGCGCAGCCTGGTGCTGGAAGGGGCGGAAGTGCTGGCCGTGCTGGCGAACTGGGAGGAGCCGTACCGCGAGGAGTGGCGCACTTATCTGACCGCCCGGGCCTATGAGAACGCCGTCTACGTCGCCGCGGCGAATCGGGTGGGGGAGGAGCCTTCCTACACCTTTTTCGGCCAGAGCAGCATCCTCGGCCCGCGCGGACGGATGCACGCGATGGTGGACGAGCCGGTCGAGGGGTACGCGGTGGCGAAGGTTGACCTGGACGAGGTGCGGCGACAGCGGGAGGAATCCCAGGTGCTGCAGTGCCGCCAGCCGCTGGCGTATCGGGCCATCGTGAAGAGGTATTAGTTGGAGGTTGGAAGTTGGAGGTTGGAGGAAGGGGTGGGGGCAAATGCCGTCAGCGGGTGAGCGTCACCTTGCGCAGCCCGCGCGGATGGTCAGGATCAAGCCCCCTGACCTGCGCTAACTCCAGCGCGAGAACCTGACCTGGCACGACCGCTACGACTGGCGAGAGCCACTCCGGGACCCCCTCCGGCAGCCGTAGCGGCGTCTGCGCCAGGGCCAGCGACCCCTCCAGCGCGGAGATGACCAGCAGTTCTGCTCCCCGCGCGCGCAAATCCCCCAGGAAACCGGTCAGTTCCGTCTCCAGTGGCCCCTGCGGCACCACCGCCAGCACCGGGAAACCCCGTTCGACCAGGGCCACAGGACCGTGCTGGAAGTCGGCCGAGGAGTACGGCTCGGCTATGATGCCGGCCAGTTCCTTCAGTTTCAAGGCGATCTCGAAAGCGGTGGCGTAGTTGTAGCCCCGGCTGAGCACCGCACAGACCTCCATCTCACGATAGCGGTCAGCAGCGGCGCGGGCGGCGGGGGCAACAGCCAGGGCCTGGGTCACCCAGTCCGGTACGGCCTCCAACTCGGCGAGGCGTGCCTCGTCCCCGGCCAGCAGCGCGCTGAGCAGCGCCAGCGCCACAAGCGACGCGGTGTAGGTCTTGGTCGCCGCCACGCTCCGTTCCGGCCCGGCCTGCAGGGGAAGGACCTCTTCGGCGGCAGCGGCCAGCGGGGAGGCCGGGTCATTGGTCAGCGCCAGGGTCAGCGCCCCCTGGCGGCGTCCCTCCTCCACCACCGTCACGATGTCAGGGGAACGGCCGGACTGCGAGACGGCCAGCACCAGAGAGGACTCCAGTCGGGGCGGGCTGGAGTAGAGGGTGAAGAGGGAGGGCGTGGCCAGAGCCACCGGCAGGCGGTTGGCCGCGCCAAAGAGATACTGGCCGTAGCGAGCCGCGTTGTCGGAACTGCCTCGGGCGACCAGAACGATAAAGCACGGGGCGCGTTCACGGATGCGCGCGGCCGCCCGTTCGGCAGCCACCCACCCCTCCGTCAGCAGGCGCCGGAGCACTGCTGGCTGCTCATGAATCTCCTGTTCCAGAATCGAGGTCATCGGCGCATTCCTCCCCTGCTTGACAGCCGGCCACGGTCGCGTAGAATGCCGTTGGGTCGCGCAGACCTGTAGCACTATAGCAGATCGTGGCGTCTTTCGCAACGCCGCGTTCCGGCTGCGAACGGCACAAATCCCCAAGACGAGGAGGAAAGCGATGCGCCTGGACTACAAGAGGACGTTCCTGATCGGCTTTGGCTTCTTCGGCATCAGCGTCCTGTGGACGCTGTACAACGCCTATGTGCCCATCTACCTGCAGGCTGGCCATCCGGGTTTCGATGCCCGGGGCGAGGTCGGCTTCGGCCTGGGGCCGGGCCTGACCGGCTTCATCATGACGCTGGACAATGTGGCCGCCCTGTTCCTCCTGCCGTTGGTGGGCGCCTGGTCGGATCGGATCTGGACCCGTTTCGGCCGCCGCATGCCGTTCATCCTGGCTCTGGCTCCTGTTGCCATCGTCGCCTTCATCCTCATCCCCCTGGCGGTGGGGATGGTGCCGCCGCAGGCCAGCGGCCACGTCCAGCAGTTGGGCACGCCGCTGGCCTTCTTCATGGTCGCCATCGGCCTGTTCCTGCTGGCGATGGCCGGTTTCCGCACCCCCGTCATCGCGCTCATGCCCGACCTGACCCCCAGCCCGCTTCGTTCGCAGGCCAATGGGGTCATCAACCTGATGGGTGGGGTGGGAACGCTGATCGCCACATTGGGCAGTGGCCTCCTGTACGGCATGGGCCGCATCGTCCCCTTTGTCTTCGGCGGGTTGCTGATGGCCATCGCGGTGCTGATGCTGTTCCTCTTCATCCGTGAGCCGCGCGAGTTCGAGGCGGCAGCGCATGAGGAGGAGGGGCTGGGCGCGCTGCGCGGCCTCAAGCGCGTCTCGCCAGAAGCCCGCCGCAGCCTGGCCTTCCTGATGGCCGCCATCTTCTGCTGGTTCGTCGGCTACAACGCCGTGGAGACGTTCCTCTCCTCCTACGGCGTGAGCGAGTTGGGGATGTCCACCGGCATCGCGCCGCTCCTGATGGGCGTGGCCTCGCTGGCCTTCCTGATCTTTGCCATCCCTGCCGGCTTCATCGCCGCGCGTATCGGACGGCGGCGGACGATCATCACCGGACTGGCGGTGTTCGGCGCGCTGCTGCTGCTCAACTTTTTCCTGCACAGCAGCCTGCTGGTCTGGTTCGTCCTGGCCATTGGCGGCATGGCCTGGGCGCTGGTCAACATCAACTCGCTGCCGATGGTGGTGGACATCTCGGCTTCGGACGCTGACCTGGGTATCTACACCGGCATGTACTACCTGGCCTCGCAACTGGCGGCGATCGTCGGGCCGACGTTGAATGGGTACATCGTCGAGTGGGGCGGCAACGACTACAACCTGATCTTCCTGGCCACGCCGGCCTTCTTCCTGCTGGCGATCCTGTGCATGCTGGGCGTGACGCGGGGAGAGGCGAAGACTGGCTGAAACGCGGAGGGCATCCTGCGGAACTCAGCGCATTCCGCGTGCTCCGCGGTGGGGTATGAGCAGGCCAATGGCCGGCTCGGATCTTGAGCGTCGGGAAAGCCTGCGCCAGCGGCTACGGCGCATGGGGGTGGTGAAAGGGGTACGTAACCTGCCCCCCTCACCGCGCCGCCACGTCGCCATCGAAAGCCTGGTCGAAGGGACGTTCTACGACACCCCCCGTGGACGCTGCTTCGTCGCTGAAGCCTCCTTCCCCGCCGACCATCGCCACGGCGACCGGCCGCTGCGCGACTTCCTGGCTCTCCCGCCAGCCGTCGCCGCGACCCTGGCGGGTGATCCGGCGCTGGCCCAGGCCGACCTGAGCCAGACCCTCTTCCTGGACACCGAGACGACAGGCCTCTCCGGCGGCACAGGGACGATGGCCTTTCTGGTCGGCCTGGGCTTCTTCGAGGGGGAGCACTTTCGCCTGCTGCAGCCCTTCCTGCGCGACCCCGGCGATGAACCGGCGCTGCTGCACCTCCTGGACGAGCGGCTTCCCCGCTTCCAGGCCCTGGTCACCTTCAACGGGCGCGGCTTCGACGTGCCGATCCTGGAGACGCGCTTCATCCTCGACCGAAGGCGCTGCCCGCTGACCGGGCTGCCCCATCTCGACCTGCTGGCCCCGTCCCGCCGACTGTGGCGGCTGCGCCTGCCCTCTTGTGCGCTGGGCACGCTGGAGCGGGAGGTGCTGGGCGTGCAGCGCGACCAGGCGGATGTCCCCAGCGGGGTCATCCCACTCATTTACCGCGACTACCTGCACACGGGGGACGCGCGGGACATCGCGCGCGTCCTCTATCACAACCAGATGGACATCCTCAGCATGGTCACGCTGGCGGCCCATCTGGGTTGGGGTTTCGCTGCGCCGTGTGACGATCCGTCGCGGGATGGCGCGGAACTTCTGGCTCTGGCCGCCTGGTACCGTGAGACTGGCGGGGATGCGGAGCAGGCGCTGCGGGCGGCGCTGGCTGCTGGCCTCCCGCCCGACCTGCGCCGTAGGGGCCTGCGGGAACTGGCGATACTGTTGAAGCAGGAGGGTCGCTGGGCTGAAGCGGTAGAATGGTGGCAGCAACTGGCCCTGGAGGATGCTGCCGGGATCGAGGCTGCGGTCGAACTGGCCAAGACCTTCGAGTGGCACATCCCCCGCCAGGGGCTGGCCCTGGAGTGGACGCGGCTGGCGCTGGCGCGAGCGGCCTGCTGGCCGGCGGGGATGGTTCGGGAGCGGGCGTTGGCGGACCTGCACCACCGTCTGGAGCGGCTGGAGGGCAAGGCAGGCGCATCCTTGCTGGGCGCGGTTCCCTGACCGCGCCCAGCGGCGGTCCGGCGCCCTTCAACAGATGCAGGGGCGCGGCGCCGCTGTGGCCCTGCTTCGCCCCCGCGGTTGGTGAACGGAGTCGTCACGACCCGAGCACTGCCCGCAGGAACTGCCCGGTGTAACTCCCTTCCACCTGCGCTACCTGTTCGGGGGTCCCTTCCGCCACCACCCAGCCGCCAGCGTCCCCGCCCTCGGGACCCAGGTCAATCAGCCAGTCGGCTACCTTGATGATGTCGGGGTGGTGCTCGATGATCACCACCGTGTTGCCGGCGTCCACCAGCCGATTCAGCACCGCGACCAGTTTGTCCACATCCGCCACGTGCAGGCCCACGCTCGGCTCGTCCAGCACGTAGAGGGTACGGCCGGTGGCCTGGCGTGACAGTTCGCGTGAGAGTTTGACCCGCTGCGCTTCGCCGCCGGAGAGGGTGGGCGCAGGCTGGCCCAGGCGGACATACCCCAGCCCCACGTCCTGCAGCGTGTGCAACTTGCGCTGGATGGCGGGGAAGGGGGCGAAGAACTCCACTGCCTCGTCCACCGTCAGGTCGAGGACCTCGGCGATGTTCTTGCCTTTGTAGCGCACCTGCAGCGTCTCCCGGTTGTACCGCCGCCCGCGACAGACGTCGCAGGGGACATAGACGTCGGGCAGGAACTGCATCTCGATGCGCAACGTGCCATGCCCCTCGCACGCCTCGCACCGTCCCCCCTTGATGTTGAAGGAGAAGCGCCCGGCACGGTAGCCGCGCATCTTCGCCTCCGGCAGCGCGGCGAACAGGTCCCGGATCATCGTGAACAGGTTGGTGTAGGTGGCCGGGTTGGAGCGGGGCGTGCGGCCGATGGGGGACTGGTCAATGTTGATCACCTTGTCAATGTGCTCCACCCCCTCGATGCGGTCGTGTTCCCCGGCCGGCTCGCGCGAGCCGTGCAGCATCTGCGCCAGGCGGCGGTAGAGCACGTCCACCAGCAGGGTGGACTTGCCGGAGCCGGAGACGCCGGTGATGCAGACGAACAGCCCCAGCGGGATGCGCACGGTGATGTCCTTGAGGTTGTGCTCCCGCGCGCCGTGGATGACGAGGCTCTTGCCGTTGCCGGGGCGGCGGCTGGCTGGGACGGGGATAGCGCGACGACCTGAGAGGTAGGCGCCGGTCAGGCTGGTGGGATGGTCGAGCACGTCCTGCAGGCTGCCGGACACCACCACCTCGCCGCCATGCTCGCCGGCCCCCGGCCCCAGGTCCACGATCCAGTCGGCGGCGCGGATCATCGCCTCGTCGTGCTCCACCACCAGTAGCGTGTTCCCCAGGTCGCGCATGTCCAGCAGCGTGCGGATCAGCCGGGCGTTGTCCCGCTGGTGCAGGCCGATGGTCGGCTCGTCCAGCACGTAAAGGACGCCGGTCAGTTGGGAGCCGATCTGCGTCGCCAGGCGGATGCGCTGCGCCTCCCCGCCGGCCAGCGTCTCGGCGGTGCGATCCAGGGTGAGGTAGTCCAGCCCCACGTTGACCATGAACTGCAGCCGGGCGCGCACCTCCTTGAGGATGCGCCGGGCGATGAGCCATTCGCGCTCGGTGAGGAGGGTGTTGAGTTCATCCACCCACTCCAGAAGCCGGCGCGCGGTCCAGCCGCCGATCTCGTGGATGGAACGGCTGGCGACAGTAACGGCCAGCGCCTCCGGGCGGAGACGCGCGCCGTGACAGTCAGGGCAGGGGCGGCGGGCCATGTACTCCTCGATCGCCGAGCGGATGTAGTCGGAACTGGTCTCCCGGTAGCGACGCAGCATGTTGGGCACCACCCCTTCGTAGGCGGCGCGGAAGGTGCTCTGCCGACCGTCTCGGCTGGTATACTGCATCGGGACCTCTTCCCCTGCGCTGCCGTAGAGGATCACCCGCTGCTGCGCGGGGGTCAGGTCTCGCCAGGGGCGGTCGAGCGGGATGTGGTAGTGGCGGGCCGCCGCGACGATGGATTGCCAGTAGTACCCCTCGTGGTCCGCCGTGTTCCAGAACTGGATCGCCCCCTCTTCCAACGAGAGGTCGGGGTTGGGCACCAGCAGGTCAGGGTCTAACTCCATGCGCGTGCCCAACCCCTGACAGGTGGGGCAGGCGCCGTGCGGGCTGTTGAAGGAGAAGGTACGCGGCTCGATCTCCGGCAGGCTGATGCCACAAAAAGGGCAGGCCAGATGCTCGGAGAAGAGCAGGTCCCGCGGCTCGGCCGAAGTGACATCCTGGATGATGACCACCCCGTCACCCAACCGCAACGCCGTCTCCACCGAATCGGTCAGCCGCGAACGGAAGCCGTTGTCCGGCGCTGAGGGGATGATCAGCCGGTCCACGACTGCCTCGATGGTATGCGGCTTGTAGCGATCGAGGTCGAACTCCTCGTCCACCTCATGCACCTGGCCGTCCACGCGCACGCGGACGAAGCCGGCCTTGCGCACGTCCTCGAAGACCGCCTGGTGGTGCCCCTTGCGGTCCTTGACCAGCGGGGCCAGCACCTGGAAGCGGGTGTCAGGGGGAAGGGCCAACAGCGCGTCCACGATCTGCTGCGCGGACTGTCGGGAGACCTGCCGGCCGCACCGGGGGCAGTGGGGGATGCCGATGCGGGCGTACAGCAGACGGAGGTAGTCGTAGATTTCGGTCACGGTGCCGACGGTCGAGCGCGGGTTGTGGGAGATGCCGCGCTGGTCAATGGAGATGGCCGGGGAGAGCCCCTCGATGCCATCCACATCCGGCTTCTCCATCTGGCCGAGGAACTGGCGGGCGTAAGCGGAGAGGGACTCGACGTAGCGGCGTTGTCCCTCGGCGAAGATGGTGTCGAAGGCCAGGGAGGACTTCCCCGAGCCGGAGATGCCGGTGATGACCACCAGTCGGTTGCGGGGCAGTTCGAGGGTGATGTTTTTGAGGTTGTGCTCCCGCGCGCCACGGACCACGATCTTATCCATATTCACCCGCCGCTATCGTAGAACATTTGTTCTCATTCCACTGCATCTGAATATTATAGCGCAGGGGCGCAGAATGGCAACCATTCGCTGCTCGCCGCCGGGTGCGTTCAGGAGACCGCGCCCAGCGGCGAGCGTGCCCAGCGTGAGACGCAAAATGCCCATAAGGAGGCAATGGGGGAGAAAAAAACCCGTCCAGATACTTGACAAAATCAAGCGATATATTATAATAATCAACAGTTGACTTGATATTCTTCGCCGATATCCGACACAGATGGCAGGTTCCGGCAACTGACCTGAAACCTGAAACCTTGAGACCACCCTAAGGAGTCAGCCATGTATCCAGTGCTCACAGAATGTCCCGTTTGTCATGATGACCTTCTGGTGACACGGCTGGTCTGTCGTAACTGCGGCACAGCGCTGGAGGGCCGCTTCGCCCTGGGGCGGTTGCTCCAACTCACCCCTGAACAACTCCATTTCGTCGAGGTCTTCCTGCGCTGTGAGGGGAAGATCAACCGCGTGCAGGAGGAGTTGGGGATTTCCTACCCCACCGTCCGTAACCGATTGGAGGAGGTCATCCGCGCCCTGGGATACGAGGTGGGCGAAGAAAGGAGCGGGGAGGAGGAGCGTCGCCAGGAGGTGCTCCAGCGGCTGGCTCGCCGTGAGATCTCCTCCGAAGAAGCGCTCCGACTGCTTGGGGAAGGCTGACCAGGAGGCTGCTATGTTTGAGCAATCCTTTGACACCTCACCGACCCCCCACATCACGGTCGAAGAGTGCGCCGTGGATCTGACGGTGCGGGCCGTGGCGGGGAACTGCGTCACCCTGCACACCGACGGCGAGGCAGAGGACGTGAGTGTGCAGCGCCAGGGGGAGCATTTCATCCTTAGCCTGCGCGACTCTTCCCTGCTCATCTGCCCGCCGGCCACCACGTTGACGATCAAGGCCGTGCATGGCGATCTGCACGTGCATGGGGTGACCGCGCCGGTGGCCATCGGCGTGGTGGATGATGACCTGAACCTGCACGACGTCGGTCCGGTGGCGGTGGAGCGGGTCGCCGGCGACCTGTCCGCCCGACGGGTGGATGGGGACATGCGCATCACCGCGCTGGACGGTGACCTGCGGGTTACGGCCCTGCGGGGCGGGTTGGAGAGCGGGCGGGTAGGGGGAGATATCCGCCTGGAGGCAACTTTTCCTCCCGGAACAACCTGTCGCCTGCGGTGCGCAGGCGACCTGCGGCTCTGCCTGCCCGAGGACGCCAGCCTTCGCCTGGCTGTGCGGGCCCGCGGCGAGGTGCGCTCCCGCCATCCCGCTCTGGCTCTGGACAGAGCCAGGAGGGAGTTCAAGGGCGTGCTGGGGGCTGGTGAAGCCACGCTGGAGGCGCAGGTGGACGGGAACGTCTACATTCTTGCGGCGGAACCGGAGTCGGGGGAGATCGGTGAGATCATCGAGACGAGCATCGCTGCGGCGATGGCGGAACTGGAGAGCCGTCTGACGGCGAGCCTGGGGCGGTACGGGACGGTGCCGGTGAGCGGTCATCTCCACCACGCCGCCGAGAGGGCGCGCCGGGAGATGGAGCGCGCGGCCGAGCAGGCCCGCCGGGAGGCCGAGCGAGCCCGTATGCAGGCTGAGCGGGCGGAACGCCGTTGGCAGCGTGTCACGGGCCAACGCCCTTCCGCCCGCCGCCCCGTCATCAGCGACGAGGAACGGCTGCGCGTGCTGCGCCTGGTCGAAGAGGGCAAGATCAGCCCCACCGAGGCCGCCGACCTGCTGGATGCGCTGGAGGGCCGCTGATGGTCGCCGCGACGGCCCGTCGTCAACCGCCCTCCGGCCTGCAGCCCTTCGACCCGTACCGCCACCTGTCGGCGGTGGTCCCCCTCATCTCTCAGGCCTTCGCTGATGAGTTGGGCCCTGGTTCCCGCGCCGTGCTGCGCCGCATGCAGTGCATGGCTCGCTGGGGCGGCCTCAATCAGTGGCTGTGGGCGGCCGAGGCGGAGGCGGGCGAAGCACCGGGCTTCGTCTGGGTCGAAGAGGGCCGCGTGGTGGGCAACGCGTCGGTGCGCCGGGCCAGCGCCCCCGGTGGCTGGCTGATCGGCAACGTCGTCGTCCATCCCGAGTGGCGGGGGCGCTCGATCGGGCGGGCATTGGTGGAAGCGGCGGTGGAGGCGGCGCGCGAGCGTGGGGCAGCCTGGGTGGGACTGGAGGTGCGCCAGGACAACGCCATCGCCGCCGGGATGTACGAACGCATGGGCTTCGTGGCGGTGGGCACCACCGTGGAGATGGACCGTCCAGCAGGAGAGCGCTGGTCGCCCCCGCCCGACCTGCCGTCATTGCCGCTGCGCCGGGCCGGCGAGGCTGACCAGGAGACCCTCTACCATTTGGCGGTGACCGGCCTCAGCCTGCTGCACCGCGAAGTGCTCGAGGTCCGCCCCCAGGCCTACCGCGCTGGCTGGCTGGCGCGCATCGGCGGCTGGCTGGAAGGGGTCTCTCAGGACTGGTGGCTGACTGAAGAGGAGGGGCGGGTCGTGGGCGCGTTCCGGCTGAGCAGCGCCTGGCTGGAACGCTGGCATCAGGTCGAACTGCTGGTGGCGAAGGACGGCCCCGGGCCTCAACTGGCCCGGGCCGCGCTGGTGGCTCTCTCCCGCCGCCGCCCGTGGGAGGCCACTGTCACGCTGCCGGGGCCGCGTCAGGCGCTCGAACCGGTCTTTGCCGAGGCCGGCTTCCGCCGCATGCGCTGCCTGGTGCAGATGCGGCTGGATCTGCGTAGCAGGAGAACGAACGAATGAGCCTTGATGGAGAGACAAAGCCTCGTTGGACCGGACGTTTCTTCACCATCTGGGTCAGTCAGGCCCTCTCCCTGGTCGGCAGCAGCCTGGCGCAGTTCGCCCTGGTGTGGTGGCTCACCCAGACCACCGGCTCGGCCACGGTCCTGGCGACGGCGACGTTGATGAGCCTGTTGCCAGGGGTGGTGCTGGGGCCGCTGGCGGGCGCGCTGGTGGACCGCTGGAACCGCCGGCTGGTGATGATCGCCGCCGATGGGACGGTGGCCCTGGCGTCGGCCTGGCTGGCCCTGCTCTTCTGGACAGGTGGGATTCAGGTCTGGCACGTCTACGTGGCGGCCCTGGTGCGCGCTATCGGCGGCAGTTTCCACTGGCCGGCGATGCAGGCTTCGACCTCGCTGATGGTGCCGGAGAAGCAGTTGACCCGCGTGGCCGGCCTCAACCAGACGATGTACGGCGTGCTGAACATCATCTCCCCGCCACTGGGGGCGTTGCTGCTGGGGCTGTTGCCGTTGCACGCCATCATGGGCATTGACGTGGGGACAGCGCTGCTGGCCATCGCGCCGTTGCTCTTCCTGACCGTCCCCCAGCCGACGCGTAGCCTCCCTGCCGCCTCCCGTCGTGCGACGGTGTGGCAGGACCTGGGGGAGGGGTTGCGCTACATCTGGCAGTGGCCGGGGGCCGTGGCGCTGTTGGGGATGGCGGCAGTGATCAACCTGCTGGTCAACCCTGGTTTCTCGCTGCTGCCGTTGCTGGTCACCCGTCACTTCAACGGCGGGGCGCTACAACTGGGCGGGCTGGAGTCCGCCTGGGGATTCGGCGTCATTGCCGGAGGGCTGATCCTGAGCGCGTGGGGTGGCTTCCGTCGCCGCATCCTCACCACCCTGGTCGGGTTGATCGGCATGGGTTTAGGCACATTGGTGCTGGGGCTGGCGCCGGCAACCGCCTTCTGGCTGGCAGTGGGCAGCATGTTCTTCGCCGGGCTGATGAACCCCATCACCAACGGGCCGGTCATGGCCATCCTGCAGGCGCGGGTGGAGCCGCAGATGCAGGGGCGGGTGTTCACGGTCGTCGGCAGCCTGAGTTCGGCGATGTCGCCGCTGGGGCTGGCGGTGGCGGGCCCGGTGGCCGACTGGCTGGGCGTCCAGGTATGGTTCCTCGTCGGCGGCGCGGTCTGTGCGTTGATGGGGATGGTGGGTCTCTTTGTGCCGGCGATTCTGTTTATGGAGGACGGGGTGACAGGGAGACGCGGGGACGCGGAGATGGGGGTACGCGGTGGCGCGGAGACGCGGAGACGGGGTGACGCGGTGCAGCAGGCACGTTCTCTACAGTGAGGAGACAGCGAGATGGAAGAACGACGACGGATTCTGGAGCAGATCGAAGCGGGGGAGTTGAGCGTCGAGGAGGGGATACGGCGGCTCGAGGCGCTGAATGGCGGGCCGCCAGAAGCCGAGACGGCGATCCCCGCGCCACCCGCACAACCTCCTGCCTGGGTGCAGCAGTTGTGGCACGTGGTCTTCTGGCCGGGAGTGGCGCTGTTGGTGGGCGGCGCGCTGCTGGTCGCGTCGGTCTACGCCTGGGATGTCGCCGTCGGCTGGCTGGCGTGCGGCTGGCCGCTCTGTGCTCTGGGTGTCCTCTTGGTGATCCTGGGTTGGTGGATGCACGAGTCCCGCTGGCTGGCGCTACGGGTCCAGCAGCAGGATGGTCGGAGAGTCTCCCTGGCCATCCCTCTGGAGCCTGCCGCCTTTGCCCTGCGCGTCGCCAGCCCCTTTGTGCCACAACTCCGGGAGACTGGAGTGGACGAGATCCTGATGAGCATTGCCGAGGAGGCCCGCGCCGGCCGCCCTCTGGTCGTGGACGTGGAGGATCGGGAGGACGGCGAGCAGGTGCAGATCATTGTCGGTTAGGAGACGAGAGATGGGAAGCGAGGAACGCCTGAAGATCCTGCAGATGTTGGAGGATGGGAAGATCACCACCGAAGAGGCAGCCAGCCTGCTGCGGGCGTTGGAGGGGGGCCGCCGCACGGCGGCGGCGCCTCCCTTCGCCACTTCCCCCCAGGGCAGCAGCGAGGGACGCTTCCTGCGCATCCATGTCACCGACCTGAACTCGGGAGCGGCAAAGGTCAATGTGACCGTGCCGGTCACCCTGGTGAATGCCGCCTTGCGCATGGCAGGGCGGTTCGCCCCTGAGGCTCAGGGGGTGGATACGCAGGAAATCGCCAACATGATCGCCAGCGGCATGGTCGGCAAACTGGTCGAAGTGACGGACCAGGAAGAGAACGAACGGGTGGAGATCTACGTGGAGTAGGATCCCGCGCGCGGGATGAGCCGATCTCCGGCCCAGGCTAACCCGCGTGCCTGACCACGTATGCCCACCAATCGTTCGAGCGCGGCGACGAAGGCCGGCAGCGAGCCGGTGGTGTAGAAAATGTGCTCTCCTGTCCGGCCGGGGAGGTCTGTGGTCACGTTCTCGGGGAGCGGCCGTCGAGGTAGGGAGGCCAGAACCCGGCCCACCTGGCGCGCCACCGCCGGGGCGGGGTCCACTATCTGTACCCCCGGCCCTACAACGCGCTCGATCAGCGGCTGCAGGAAAGGGTAATGGGTGCAGCCGAGCACTAACTGGTCAATCCCCGCGGCCAGGAGCGGTTGCATGCAGGAACGGAGCAGCGCCTCCGTCTCCGGTGTGTCCAGCGCGCCCGCTTCCACCGCCTCCACCAGACCCGGGCAGACCTGAGTCAGCACGCGGGTGTCCCTGGCGAAGCGTTCCAACAGGGAGGCGAAGAGGCGTCCCTGGAAAGTGGCCGGTGTGGCGATGACCCCCACCACGCCGGTGTGGGTGTTCTGCACTGCTGGCTTGACCGCCGGCTCCATCCCCACGAACGGCACCTGCGGGAAGAGGGCGCGCAGGTGGTGCAGCGCGGCAGCGGAGGCAGTGTTACAGGCCAGGACAACCACTTCCGCCCCCTCGTCCAGCAGGAAGCGGGTGATCCCCTCGGAGAAACGCCGCACCTCCTCCAGCGGGCGGGGGCCATAGGGGACGTGGGCCTGGTCGGCCACATACAGGGTGTCGCAGTGCGGTAACTGTCGGGCGATCTCCCGCCAGACCGAGAGGCCGCCGACGCCGGAGTCGAAGACGCCGATTCTGGAAGCCCCAGGGGCACGGTCAGAAGCCATACCTCTCCTCAAACTGAGCGCCCCGGCATCGGGATGCTGGGGCTACAGCCGCTTTTGGGCGCAGGTGGCCTTTGCCGCCGTTACCCGCGGCTTCAACCACCGGGCGCCCTATGATCCCGTAGCCGACGCATCCCTATGCGTCGGCGGGCGGCTCCAACCGCCGGGCGCGAAGAAGCCCTACTGCGGCGTGATTTCATAATGATAAGAGGCCGGGCTGGTGACGCCGCGCACCATCACGGAGATCGCCAAAACTACCCGCTCCACACCCGCCCCCAAGGTCAGCGCCATCTCGCCGTACTGCCGCTCATCCATCGTCATGCGCTCCACCTGCGGCTCCCCGCCGCCGGCCGGAAACGTGATGGCCTGCACCAGCCAGCGCTGTGGCACCGTCTCCCCCAGCAGCACGAAACCCTCGGCCTGCCATTCCCCTTCCTCGTCGCAGGAGTCGTACAGGCCCAGTTCGGGGATGGAGAGATCGTCCAGCAGGAAGCCCGCGCCGTTGATGCTGTCGTCGGTGACGTAGTCGAAACGGAGCCACACCGGGCGGCCAGCGTAGCGGCTGAGGTCAATCTGCTCCTCCACCCACTCGCCCGACTGGCCATTGTAGCCCGGGCCGTAGTCCCCGCGGCCTGTGTTGTGCTGCCCGCTCAGCACCGTCCACGTCTGCCCCTCGTCGCCGGAGGCGGAGACATAGACGTAGTCGTAGCCGCTCTCCAGGTCGTACCAGGTCCAGTAGCGCAGCGTGGCGCGGGTGAGACCGGAGAGATCGAAGCGACGGGAGAGGCGGGCATCGGAGCGGTCGCCCTGGTTGGACCACCAGACGGTCTGGCCAGTATGCGGCTTGACCGGCCACAGGCTGGCTTCAGGTGTCCCCTGGAAGCGCAGGAGCAACTCTCCCTGACCGGTCAGTTCCACGTAATCGGTGGCATAGGGCAAGACGGTCGCCTGGCGGGTCACGGGGTACTGGTTGTGGCTGGCGTCCATATGCATCACCGCCTTCCAGTCCTCGTGCTGATAGATGGCGAAGTCCCCCATCTGGCGCAGTTCGATCGCGTTGGCGGCGACCCAGTCGGCGAAGACCTGGTCAGCGGTGACGCCGGTGTTGTGGGCCGCCAGCACCGCGTCCAGGGAGGCCATGCCGTCGGCAGGGTGATGCACCAGGTCCCAGATCAGGCCGTCGCCAAACCGCTCCCACAGGTAGAGGGCGAAGACGTAACCCGCGCCGTAATGGACAGTGTTGTCCCCGCCGTAGGGCCAGTCGGTGAGTTGGGTGTCGGGCTGGGCGAAGAAGGCTTCATCGTTATCGCCCGGGTCGAAGCCGGCGGCGCGACAGGCCAGTTCCGCCAGTCCCTCGTCCAGCCAGTTGGCCTCGTTGCGGTCGGTGTTCCAGTGGATCATGTGCTCGAACTCGTGGGCCAGGACGGCGAAGTAGAAGTCGTCGCCGGGGTCCATGCTGTCCAGGTTGACGTAGAACATCTCCGTCTCGTTGGAGGTGGCGTTGATCCAGCGAGGCAGTTCATCGCTGGGGTCGAAGGAGCCAGCGGCGTCCTCGTCGGGGTCGCTGTAGTGGAGCATGGAGAGGTGGACATCGCCGTCAATGCCGGGCGACCACTCCGAGCCGAAGTACTGATGGTCGGCGGTGTAGATGTCGCGCTCGAAGCGCTCGGCGGCGGCGATCAGCGCCTGGCGGTCGGCCTGCGCACTGGTGACCAACCAGGTGTAGGTATGGTCGGTGATGTGGATCAGTTCCGCGTCCACGTTCGCCCCGTTCAGGCGGAAGGTGCGGTGGTCCCCCACGCGGTAGGAGGAGGGGGTCGGAGTGCTCGGGAAGAGCGTGCCGGGGGCGAGCAGGCCGCGCAGGG
Organism: Anaerolineae bacterium; assembly: GCA_034434635.1. Classification (GTDB taxonomy): domain Bacteria; phylum Chloroflexota; class Anaerolineae; order B4-G1; family DUEL01; genus DAOTYX01. The sequence continues at coordinate 17,690 of DAOTYX010000006.1, forward strand.
CGATGGGGTCGTGGACAGGCATGACCGCGGCGTTGAGGCGGGCCTCGTTGAGCAGGGCAGGTGAGGAGCCGGAGTCAGACGGGGGAGCGGGGGTGGGGAAGACGAAGGTTGGAGTAGCCGTGGCGCGAGGAGGGGAGGGGCCCAGGTCGATCTCTATGTTCGTGCCTGTCAGGCAGCAGAGGCCGCTGACCAGCAACAGCGCGATGCTCAGCAACGCGCCCAACGGCGCACAGCGAAGGGCCATCTGACTGATCCCTCTTGCTTTGGATTGCGCCGACAGGTCGGCGCTTTTAGAGCGGCGACGCAGTCGCCGCAGTCCAAGACGGGTCACATCAGCGATAGGTGATGTTGTACCGATAAGAGGCCGGCTCGGTGGTGACCGGCGCCAGGCCGGAGACAGCGATCACCGCCCGGTTGACGCCGCCACCCAGCGGCACTTCCCACTGGCCGGTCTGGTTCTCGTCCAGCGTCAGCCGCTGCACCGTGGTCTGGGGGCCAAAGAGCACCATCTGCACCAGCCAGCGCTGCGGCAGGACGTTGTCGTGGCGGATGAAGCCCGCTGGCTCCCACCCCCCGCCATCGCTCTCCAGGTCGGTGGAGTAGCCGATCTCGGGAATGGCGATGTCGTCCAGGGTGAAACCTGGCCGGTTGACCGCGTCGTCGGTGATGTACTCGAAGCGCAGCAGCACCCGCTGTCCGGCGTAGGCGGAGAGGTCCACCTGTTCCTGAATCCACTGCGCCGTGCCGCCGCCACCGCTGCGTCCGGTGTACCCCCAACCGAAGGAGTTGCCGTTGGGGTTGGAAGGGGTGCCGGAGGGGGTGGTCAGGATCTCCCAGGTCTGCCCGCCGTCAGTGCTGGCCTCGACGTAGGCGTAATCCCAGTCCTCTTCCAGATCATACCAGGTCCAGAACTGCAGCGTGGCGTTCTGCACCCCGGAGAGGTCGAACTCGCGGGTGAGGGTCATGTTGGAGTCGTCGCCGCGGTTGGACCACCACAGGAAGCGGCCACTGTGGGCTGTGGCGTTGACCAGTCCCACCTGGGTGGAGCCGGTGAAGGAGAAGAGCAGCGGCTGGCTGGCCATCAGTTCGATGTAGTCGGTGCCGTATTGAGAGACGGTGGTCTCGCCGCTGGCCGGGAAGCTGCTGTAAGTCGTGTCTATGGAGAACGACGGGGGGTCAATATCCCGGTAGCCGTACCGCCCATCGGCGATGGTGGGGTCGTCCAACAGGTTGGCGATGACCCAGTCGGCGAAGAAGTCCTGGTGGGTCATGCCGGTGCCCAGGTCGGCCAGCACCGCGTCCACGGCGGCGAAGCCGTTCTCCTGGTGGGCCACCAGCGCCTGGGTGGCGGCCTGACCGAAGCGGTCGAGAAAATAGGACATGAAGAGGTAGCCCGCGCCGTAGTTCGGCCCGGCGGCGCCCGGCCCCTCGGGCCAGGAGTTCAACTGCGTGTCTGGCCGCATGGCGAACGACCAGTCCGATCCGCCGACGTCGAAGCCGTTGAGGTAGGCTGCCAGTTCCGATGAACCCTCGTTCAGCCAGGTGTCCTCGTTGCGGTCGTTGTACCAGTGGATCATGTGCTGGAACTCGTGGGCCAGGACACCGTTGTAGAACTCGTCGTTGACGGTGACGTTCTCGATGTTGATGTAGAACATCTCCGTCTGGTTGGAGTCCTCCCGGACGGGGGTGACGAATTCGTCCGCCGAGGAGTAGTAGCCCGCGATGGTGTCCCCCAGGCCACGGGCATGGAGGATGGAAAGATGGGGGTCGTTATCCACACCAGGGCTCCACTCGGAGCCGAAGAAGGCGCGGTCGGTGGGGTAGGTGTGCTGCTCGAAGAGGTCGGCGGCAGCCTGCAACTGATTCATGTCCACGTTCACCCCCTCCTCCACCCACATGTAGACGTGGTCGGTGGTGTAGCGGAGGACGGCGGTGATGTCGAACTGCTCGTCGGTGTCCACGTTGGAGACGTGGAAGATGCGCCGGTCGCCCACCTGATAGGCCGGCCCGGTGATGGTGTTGGGGGTGTCGGGGGGCAGGCCGCGCAGGCGGATGGCCAGGCTGTGCAGGTCGCGCACCGGGATGGTGGTGGTCTCCAGGAGTGCCTCGGTCTCCGTGGCGGTCTCCGGCGGCGGTTCGACGATGACCTGCGGGGTAGGTTGGGGGGCAGGAGTGGGGCCGCCCAGGTCAATCGTGATGTTAGGGTTCCAATTCCAGTTTATGTCGGGTAACCCACAGCAACAGAAGGCCGCGCCGAGCATCAGCGCCGCCAGGGCGATCAAGGCCAGATGGGTTTTCATACTATGGACTCCTCTATAGGATGGCTGGCTGCGCCACAGATGGTGGCGAGACCAGACGACTCCATTATAACATACTCGTTGGCAACAGGCGAACCGAAAGCAGGGACAGAGCATCGGCAGCAGGTGCCCCGATGCTTCGCCCTTACTTGACAGCCCATAGCAGAGCCATACAATTGAAACGGCAGGAAGTCGGGATCAAGACCTCGCTGGCAGGAGTTGCTGCCACTTCGGACAGTGCTGCTGTCCTCACCGGTCCTTGCCGGATACGGAGGCCCCCATGTGGTACGGATTGCACCGTTCACGGGAAGCCACGCCCCACCTCATCGCCTCCCTGACCGATCTGCAACAATCTACGCTGCGGAATCTCATCTTCGTTATGGGCAGCATCTACCTGGTCTGGCACCTGGTGGCTACGGTGACCTGGCCGGAGAGGCTGGGGTGGAACATGTGGCTGGTCACCCTGGTTGTGCTTCTCACCGGTCTGCTTTCCCTGCGGTTGCTCTCCAGGCACTTCCTGGCAGCGCAGGCCGTGTGGCATGTCGGCTGGTTGGCAGCCATCACTGTGGCTATGGTCGTATTTCGTCGGCCGGAGATCGCCTTCTTGTATGGCCTGCTCCCCTTCATGGTTATTGTCCTTGTCGGATGGCCGGCTGGCCTGTTGACAGAGGCGCTGGTGGTCGTACTGGTCTTCTGGCTGGTTCGGGGAGAGTATATTCCCGCAGGCTACAGCCTGGAGATCATCGCTGGCAGCGTTCTGGCCGGGTTGTTGGGATGGGCTGCGGCACGCGCATTTCTGACCGCCATCCAGTGGTACCTGTTCAGTTTCGCCCAGGCGGAGAAGAACCTGGACGAGGCTCGCCAACACCGGGCTCAGCTCTCCCGTGTGCTGAAGGACCTGGATCAGGCTTACTACCGCCTGGAGCGGGCTAATGCCGCGCTGGTCGCCGCCTGGAAGGCCGCTGATGAGGCCGAGCGCTTCAAGGCAGAGTTCGTGACCAATGTCAGCCATGAATTGCGCACTCCCTTGAACCTGATCATTGGCTTCAGCGAGATGATGATGACCTCACCGGAGAGCTATGACGGGGCACAACTCCCCGGTGCCTATCGCAGCGATCTGAACGCCATCTACCATAGCGCACAGCACCTGCTGGCGCTGGTGGACGATGTTCTTGATCTGGCGCGCATCGAGACCGGCAAGATCGCTCTGGCGCGCGAAGAGGTCAACCTGGCTGCCCTGGTAGCGGAGGCTACTGACATGGTCCGGGACTACATCGCGGCCAAAGGGTTGGAACTCAGGGTATCTGTGCCCTCCGACCTGCCCACCCTGTGGATAGACCGGCTGCGCATCCGCCAGGTGCTGCTGAACCTGCTGGTCAATGCGGCGCGCTTCACCGAACGGGGGTGGATCCACATCGAGATCTCACGCCAGGAGGAAGAGGTCGTGGTGCGGGTGACAGATACCGGGTGGGGGATTGCCGAAGAGGATTTGCCGAAGATCTTCGAGGAGTTCCGCTCCACCAGCCAGCCTATCTCCACCTGGCACAGCGGCACCGGGCTGGGTCTGCCCATCAGCAAGAAGTTCGTGGAACTGCATCACGGGCGCATGGGGGTGGAGAGCACCTACTTGAAAGGGACTTCCTTCTGGTTTACGCTGCCGCTTTCGCCAGCGTCGGCCGCCAGACAACGGGCCCTTCCTCTGAGCCGTCTGCGACCGGTCACCCGGCTGGGCGCCTCTGAGCGGATCATCGTCGTCGTGCACTCCGATCCTCACATCGCGCCGCTGTTGCAGCGCTATCTGGATGGTTATCGAGTGGTAGGAGCGAGGGATGCGAGAGAAGGCCAGGCGCTTGTGGACAGCGTCAAGGCGATGGCGCTGGTGACGGACTGCGACGACGGCCTGTCATCACTCCCTCCCGATACGATTCTCGTTCAATGCCCTCTGCCCAGCGCCCGTCAGGCGGCCATGGCTGTGGGTGCAACCGACCTGTTGGTGAAGCCGGTATCTCGCGAGGAACTCCTCTCCACCATAGACCAGTTGGGCATCTCGGTGCGGAGTGTGCTGATCGCCGATGATGACCCTGAGGTCGTCCGCCTGTTTCGCCGAATGTTGTCCACACGGATCCCGGCCCACAACTGCCTGGAAGCCTACAACGGGGAAGAGGCGCTGGCGGTGATGCGAGAGAGAAGGCCGGATCTGGTTCTGCTTGACCTGATCATGCCCAACGTGGATGGGCGCAGCGTGCTGGAACGGATGGCAGCCGAGCCAGCGTTGACGGGAATTCCTGTCATCCTTGTCTCTGCCAAGGGGCAGGACCAGACGCGGCTTCAACTGTCGGGTTCGATCCAGGTCTCCAGGTCACAGGGGTTTCAATTGGGGGAAATCGTGCGCGCGCTGGACGCTGTCTTCAACGCGCTGGCCCCTGGTTGGCAGCCAGCAGGCTCCACGGAGCCAGCGCCTCCAGGAGCGCCTGTCGCGTCACGGGTTTCGTGAGATAAGCCGCTGCACCCAGCGCCAGTGCTAACTGAGGCTCGTTCAGCACGGAACAGACGATGACGGGGATAGCCCGGGTGTCTGGGCTCCTCTTGAGCGTCATCAGGAACTCCCACCCATCCTCTTTGGGCATCATCACGTCCAGAACGATCACCGCAGGCCGCGTCTCGGCCAGGATACGTCGGGCTTCTGCTCCGTTGCTTGCCCCAACGACCTGCCAGGTATGGCCGGCCAGGTAGCGGCGGAAGAGGTCCACGAAGCCCTCGTTGTCGTCCACGACCAGGAGCAGGTTCTGGAAGGCTGCTGGCCAAACCAGGCAGGCTTCCCAACGATCGCTGCTCTCCTCTCCCAGGAGAAGCGTTCCTCCGAGAGCGCTGGTCAGCCGGTAGCAGACCTGTAGCTCCGGCAGTTCACGCTCGATGCCGGCCACAAGCCCGGTAGCCGTCACCCGGATTCCCTTCTCATTCTCCCGAACGAATCCGCCGACCTCGAGCCCACCTCCACGAGCCGCCTGAACCGCGCAGGTGATCAGGTTGAGCACCGCCTGGCGCAGCATCACGCGGTCAGCGTTGATGTGCATCGAGCCTGGCGACGTGAGAAAACGAAGCGACACTCCGTTTGTGCGCGCCAGTGGCTCAACGACATTGCGCAGGTCATCGAGGAGGTCCGCCACATCCACCGTCTCCCAGGTGGCGCGCGCGCTCAACCGTTCCGTCTCCAGGCGGATCAGACTCTCCCGCGACGAGCCTGCGCCTGCTCCGGTTTCAGGCTCCCCACTGGCCTCCTGGTATCGTTCCCATAGCCGGTCCGTCAAGGCCCGTAGCACCCGTGCCTGCTCGCGAAAGTACTGACTTCGCCCCAGCGCCAGGCGGCGCATGGCTGCGTCGGGGCTGAGCCCCTCGATATAACGCAATTCAAGGATCCGATAGGCCCGCCAGTCGGCCGAATCGGCCGGCGCGCCGTTTCCCGGGCGCATGGCCCGGACGGCCTCCAGGAGCACCCGGCGCAGGTTCTGGCTGCGTTGCCCATACGCGCCAGGCGTGTCGTCGGCCAGCAGGCTGGCCAGGGGGTGTGTCTGCAGATAGGCTGAGTCGTACAGCCGGTTGAGAGCCTCGCGAACCCAGCGCGCAAATGACTCGCGGGTCACTGGTGTGGTGCGTTCTGACATGTCTGACATGCCTGAAATGTGGACTCTTGTCGGAGCAAAAAGGGACAAAACCTCTTTACTGGGCACTACTCCATACTATAATATAACTAAGGCTCGCACCCCCCGCGTGTTCTGCCAGAACTTCTCCGGGATAGAGTTGTGTTCCTCCCTCCTGCACGCCAGCCGACAGATATGGTCGGCTGCAGACCGCGGCGGGACAGGCCGTCACCCAAGCCCAGAAACACGCCCTGGTGACCAGAGTACACTATCTGGGTGGCTTTGTCAAGGACAGCGCTAACCTCTTGGAGTTA
>DAOTYX010000007.1:0-35810 GCA_034434635.1 Anaerolineae bacterium
GTCGGCGCTTTCAAAGCGGCGACGCGTCGCCGCAGTCCAAGGTTTGGACTGCGCCGACTGCGTCGGCGCTTTCAAAGCGGCGACACGTCGCCGCAATCCAAAGTCTGGACTGCGCCGACAGAGTCGGCGCTTCCACAGCGGCGACACGTCGCCGCAGTCCAAGGTTTGGACTGCGCCGGCAGAGTCGGCGCTTCCACAGCGGCGACACGTCGCCGCAATCCAAAAAGCTGACGGGCAACCTCAGGGGGAAACTGTCAGGTGACCAGGAGAACCACGATGAAAGCCATGCTCCTCAACCGAATCTGCCGGCTGGAAGAGACTGCCGCGCCGCTGGAACCGGCAGAACTGCCGGACCCCGTCCCCGCGGCGGGGGAACTGCTCCTGCGCGTCTCCACCTGCGGCGTCTGCCACACCGAACTGGACGAGATCGAGGGGCGCACTCCACCGCCGCGCCTGCCAGTAGTGCCCGGCCACCAGGTCGTGGGTCGGGTGGTCGCGCTCGGCCCGGGCGTGTCTGGCTTCGCCGTCGGCGACCGTGTGGGGGTGGCCTGGATCGCCTCCGCATGCGGCCATTGTCGGTTCTGTCGGACGGGGCGGGAGAATCTGTGTCCCGAGTTCCGCGCCACCGGCCGGGACGTCAACGGGGGATACGCCGAGCGGATGACCGTCCAGGCAGCCTTCGCCTACCCCATCCCCGACCTCTTCTCCGACGCCGAGGCCGCCCCCCTACTGTGCGCCGGGGCCATCGGCTACCGCTCCCTTCATCTGACCGGCCTGCAGGACGGCCAGAACCTGGGGCTGACCGGCTTCGGCGCCTCGGCCCACCTGGTGCTGCTGATGGCGCGCCACCGCTACCCCAACTCCGGCATCTTCGTCTTCGCCCGCAGCGAAGCCGAACGGGAGTTCGCCCGACAACTGGGCGCCGCCTGGGCGGGGGACACTGATGAGGAAGCACCAGTGCCCCTCGACGCCATCATAGACACCACGCCAGTCTGGCGGCCGGTGGTGGAAGCGCTCAAGAACCTGGCCCCCGGCGGACGGCTGGTGATCAATGCCATCCGCAAGGAAGAGGTGGACAAAGAGGCGCTGCTGCGGCTGGACTACCCGCGTCACCTGTGGCTGGAGAAGGAGGTGAAGAGCGTGGCCAACGTCTGCCGCAGTGACGTGCGCGAGTTCCTGCAATTGGCCGCCGAAATCCCCATCCGCCCCACGGTGGAGGAGTACCCCCTGGAGGAGGCCAACCGGGCGTTGCTGGAACTGAAAGCGCGGCGTATTCGCGGCGCAAAGGTGTTGCGGGTGACGTAAGGCAGTGGTATGGAGGGCGGCGGCATTGGGATGCCGCCGCCACCCCTCGCATGGTACGGAGGGCGGCGGTACAAGATGCCGCCGCTACCCCTCGCGCCGAACGTCGGGTTGACCGATCAGGTCATACTCCAATGCGCTGGTGATTCTCACCGGCACCATCTCCCCCACCGGCACCTCTCCCTGCACCAACACCAGACCGTCAATTTCCGGCGCGTCCCGGTAACTGCGCCCCACGCTCAGCCCGTCTCCCTGCCCCTCGATCAGCACGTCCAACACCTGTCCCACCAGCGCACGGTTCTTCGCCAGCGAGATGGGTTGTTGCGCCGCCATCAGCCGGTCGCGCCGCTCCTCTTTCACCTCCGCTGGCACATCGTCAGGGAGCGCCGCCGCCGCGGTCCCCTCTTCGTGGGAGTAGGTGAAGACGCCAACCCGGTCGAAGGCCATCTCCTGGACAAAGTCCAGCAGCGCGGCGAACTCCTCCTCCGTCTCGCCGGGGAAGCCCACGATAAAGGCGGTGCGCACGGCTACGCCAGGCAACGCCCGCCGCAGCGCCGCCACTGTCCGCCGTACCTCTGCCACATCCGACGGGCGGCGCATACGCCGCAGGACCGCCGGGTGGGCGTGCTGCAACGGCAAGTCGAGATAGGGCACCACCTGCGGTAGACTCGCCATCGTCTCGATCAGCCGCGGCGTCACCGCGCCGGGAAAGGCGTAGAGCACCCGCAGCCAGTTCCCCTCGGGGACGCGCTCGGCCAGCCGCTCCAGGAGCAGCGCCAGGCCGTCCGTCAGCCCCAGGTCGCGCCCGTAGGTCGTGGTATCCTGGGCGATGAGGTTGATCTCCTTCACCCCCCGCCGCACCAGCAGGGCGGCGTCCTCCAGCAGACGCGAGAGGGGGCGGCTGACCGCGCCACCCTTGATGTGGGGGATGGCGCAGAAGGCGCAGGCACGGTCGCAGCCGTCGGCGATCTTGAGGTAGGCGCTGGCCCCCTGCACCGCCACGCGCGGCACGTCGGGCACGTCGTCCGCGAGCGGCACATCGGGCAGATGGCACACCACATCCCGTCGGTCGGCGTCCATCAGCCGCCGCACCACCACGGCCACGTCCATCCACCGCCGCGCGCCCAGCAGTCCGTCTACCCCCGGCACCGCCGCCAGGATCGCCTGGGGGTCGCGCTGGGCCCAGCAGCCAGCAACCAGAAGCACCTGGTCGGCCCGCTTGCCGGCAGCCATCTCACGCAACGCCGTCAGCGACTCCTCCCGCGCCGGGGCGATGAAGCCACAGGTGTTGACGATCAACAGGTCGGCGCGCCGTGGATCGCCTGTCGCCCGCCAGCCATCCCGCTCCAACAGCGTCGCCATCCCCTGGCTGTCCACCGTGTTCTTGGCGCAACCCAGAGAAAGGATGTGGTAGCGGCGATGCGCGGCCTTGATACGAGAGGGTTTTTGTGATATGCTCATCTTCGGCCACCAACGCGACCGCTCACCGCAGAGACGTAGAGAAACGGTCTTCGAGCCAAACGGTGTGAAACCTGTAACCTCCAACCTGAAACTGCTGCTGATGACGATCGGCGTCGCGGCAGGCCTGACCGCGTTGCTCTACGGCAACGCCCTGGCCCTGCCGTTCTTCTCGGACGACCTCCTACAGGTGATGTGGGTGAAGGCGACCCACCTCCCGGAGTTCTGGCGCGCCGTAGGGCCATACCGGGACTACCGCCCGCTGCATTTCACGATCTGGCGACTGGTGTATCTCCTCCTCGGCGACCTGCGGCCAGCGGCGCTGCACGCGCTCAACCTGACCGGCCACGCCCTGTGCGGGGTTTTGGTGGGGTGGCTGGCATCGCGGGACAGCCAGAACCCTCATCGGGTCGCACCGCTGGCCACGGCGATCTTCGTCGCTTTCCCCTTCTCCTTCGATGCCGTGCCCTGGGCCATCGCCTTCTCCTATCCGCTGGCGGTAGCCCTGGCCCTGGGCGCGCTGCTGACCTACCTGCGCGCCCGCGAGCGACCATCGCTGCCGCTCCACCTGCTGGCAGTGACACTGACAGGGCTGTGCGGCTTCGCCTACGAGGGCGGCGTGGTCGCCGGAGTGTTGACGCTGCTGGCCGAGGTCACTCTCCACCCTGACCGGCGTCGCTTCTCGCTCTGGCCGCTGGCCCATCTGGCAGCATCGCTGCTGCCGCTGGTCGCCGGGGTGCTGGCCCGCCCGCCAGCAGCGGCGCTCCCCTCCCTCAGTTGGAGCGACCTGCCGCGCAACGCCGCCCTGGCCCTGCAGGCGCTCACGTTTCCCACGATGCCGCTGGCCGAACTGCTGGCCGAGGCAGGGTTGACACCGACGTTGGCGGTGGCAGCGGTGGGCCTGCCGACGCTGGCGGCGGTGTGGTGGGCAACCCGCCACAGCGCGACCGGGTCGCGCCCCCACACCCCGATGTGGGCGGTGGGTTGGTGGGCAGTGTGGTGCCTGCCGCCCCTGCTGACCCTGCGCTTCGACTGGCTCACCGACGCCCCGCGCGTCTTCTACCCGGCAGCGGTGGGGGTAGCGGTGCTGTGGACCGTTGCAGCAGGGACACAACGGAGCGCGATCTGTCGCGCGCGGCAAGGGACAACAGGCCGCGCCCCCATAGTAGCCGCGCTGTGCCTGTTACCTGCCGGGATGTTCATCCTCACGCGCCTGGCGTTGGAACGGCAGGTCGGCAACCTGCTGTGGGAAACGGTCCGCGCCGCCGACAACGGCCCGCTGCTGGTCGTCAACCTGCCCAGCCGCATCACTCCGCCCACGCGGATCTACCCCCTGGGCCACGAGGGCGTCATCCCCCTGCCGCCGCGCGTGGGCGCCGAAGACCTGGTCGCCGCACACACCGGCCGCCCTGACGCTGCTTTCGAGCGGGCCTGGGGGCCGGTGCTCCCACCGCTCCCCTACGCAGTGCAACCGCTGGGCGACCCGCTCGCCCCCGCCGACCTGCGCTCCGCGAACCGCGTGGCCCTCGTGGTCTACCGGGCCGACGGGATGAGCCTGGCGGACGCCGGAGCCGTCGGCCCGCCAACGGCCCCTGTCGAGATGGGAGTCGCCCGCTTCGGGTCCACCCTCCACCTGCTCGCTCTCTCATGTCAAAGAGCATCCGCCAGCCAGGTAGTCCTGATCACCCGCTGGCAGGCCACCGCGCCACTGACCGGCACGCCCACCGTTTTTGTCCACCTGCTGGACGATGACGGCAGGTTGCTGGCCCAGGCGGACGGCGACCCGCTACGCGGTCTCTATCCGCTCCCGCAATGGCTGCCCGGCGAAGTGGTCGAGGACGTGCGCACCCTCACCGCGCCACCCGGCCCGTCCATTGTGGCCCTGGGCGTGTGGGACCCCTTCGCCGGTACACGGTGGGAGGCCATCGCTGCCGACGGCGCCCGGTTGCCCGACGAAGCGGTGCGGTGCGTGGTGGGAGATCAGGAATGGGTGGTGGGGCCGCTCTCGTATGGGCCCGGACAGGAATAGTCAGCCCACCGCTGCTCATCCAGGTTCCCCTGATCGGGGAAAATTTGCCACTCCCCGTTCAGCAGCACCGCGACCTTGCTGGCGACCCTGCCGTACCAGCGCACCTCGTGGCGGGTCTCGCCCAGCGTCCGCCAGTAGGGGTTCTCCGAGACCACGCGATAGCAGATCGCGCGGGTCACGCCCGACGCCCGTGCCGTGTCCGGCACAACCCCCTCGCCGACCACCGTCACCTCCACCCGCCCACACTCCGGCATGCGCGGCTCCCCCGGCCAGATAGGGGTTTCCTCCATGCTGATGCAGACCACGTACGACTGGCGGATCGCGTCCAACACCTCAGCGGGCAGTGCACGTCCACCCGCGATCCCGCGCCACAGCAGCACTGCCCCCACAACCAGCAACAGGGCAACCACCAGCCGTCTGTGGTTTTGCCACAGGCTCAGTAAGGAAGACCAAACTCGCGCCCAGACTGGCACACGCACCCTCCATCTGGGACGGGCAGACAGCCCACCCTACGACAATCCCAGAAGCGCCCTGACCAGGTCCATTTTGCCGTCGAGGTCCGCCTGACGGCCAATGACGATCCGCTGCGCCATCGGTGAACCGGCGCCGTGCATGGACTCGATCAGATAGGCCACAGAGCCAGGCCCCGCCACCAGGCTCTCGATGAGACGGATGACTTTCAGCCGGTCCTCGACCCCCACCCCGTCCGCGGCGGTCAGGTACTTACGGATGTACGGCCCGGCAACGGGGTCGTCCAGTTCCCGGAGGGAGGGCAGCGTGCCCAGCAACCCGCCAGCCACGTCGGTCGCCAGCCGTGCCAGTTCATAGGGGAAGCGCGTCACGTTCAGTTTGCAGACGTTCGCCAGCAGCATGTCCACCTCGTAGTTGCCGCCAGGCGTGGGGCGCCCCAGCGCGGAGCAGGCGACGCCGCAGGCGAACATCGTCTCGTTGAGGTGAACCATCTCCACGATTTTGTCGCGGACGTGCGCGGCACTGGCGACGCCGTTCATGCGGGCGATGAGCGCGGTCGCCCCGATGAGGACATCACCAACCCCGACCTTGCAGCCGCCATAACTCTGGCGATGGTAGGCCGCGAACCGCTCGACCAGGCTGCCGGCGTGCTCCACCTCGCCGTTCAGGAAGACCCGCTCATAGGGGACAAAGACGTCCTCGAAGACGACCATCACCTCCTGGCCGCCAAAGCAGAGGTTGCCCACGTCTGCAGCGCCGGGTTCTACCTTGCGCGTGTCGCTGGCCTGCCGGCCATGGATGTAGCGCAACCCTGGGGTATCGGTCGGCACGGCGAAGCAGACCGCCCAGTCCTCCTCCCCAGGCCGCAGGGCCAGGGTCGGCATCACCAGGATCTCGTGGGAGTTCAGTAACCCCGTCTGGTGGAGTTTGGCGCCGCGGACGACCACCCCATCGGAACGGCGCGCCACCACCCGCAAGTACAGGTCGGGGTCGGCCTGCTCAGAGGGACGTTTGGAGCGGTCCCCTTTGGGATCGGTCATCGCGCCGTCAACAACCAGGTCCTCCGCCTGAACCTGCGCCCAGTACCGGCGGAAGCGCTGATGATACTCCGTGCCATGTCGCTGGTCGCAATCGAAGGTAGTGCTGAAGACCGCGTTCGCCGCGTCCATCCCGACGCAGCGCTGGAAGCAGCAGGCGGTCAGGTTGCCGCAGACCCGCTGCATCTGCACCTTCCTGACCAGGTCATCAGCGCTCTGGTGGAGATGGGTGAAGCGGTTGACCTCGGCATCAATCAGGGTCGAGTGGGCGCGGAAGAGCGAACGGGTCGCCTCGGCGTGCGCGCCGTCGTAGGTCACGGCCACAGCGCGCAGCGACGGGGCGATCAACGGGTGGTCAACCAGCGCTCCGGTAGCCGTGCCCAGAACGTTGGCTTGCAAACCCAACGTCCTGATCGAGTCTATGTACTCCTGGCCGGTCTTGAGCGGCATGGGGCGCCTCGTTGGTCAGTTCAGCACTGTTTCGACAGGAACGCCTGCAGCGCCAGGTTGAACGCTTCCGGGTGCTCCACCGGCACGGCGTGGCGGGCATCCTCGATCACCACCAACTCCGCCCGGGGCATTCGGGCCACGTATGCCTCCTTCACTGCTACGGGAGTGTAGTCCTGGTCCGAGGCCACCACCAGCGTGGGGATGTTGATCTCGCCGAGATGCTCCGTGACGCTCCACCCGACGATGGCGCGCATGGCCGCCTCGTAGGCTCGCCGGTCGTTCTCGGCCCAGCGCGCGGCAAACATCTCGCGGATGGGGGCGTGCTCCGGCTTCGGGAAGAGCCGCTCCGCCAGCACCTCGCCCATCCGGCGCATCCCCAGCAGTCGGACGATGAGGAACCGCTGCACCACGCCCAGCAGGTCCTTGAAGGAGCGCACGACGAACTCCGGCCCGCTGTTGACGATGACCAGGCTCCTCAGCAGGTCGGGGCGGTCCACGGCCAGCTGGAAGGCCACCATCCCACCCAGCGACAGCCCGACGACGTGGGCGGGGGCGATGCCGAGCCGCTCGATCAGCCCCGCCGTGTCGGCGGCGAAGAGTCGGATACTGTACGGGCCGGGGGGATGGTCGGACTGGCCGTGGCCGCGCAGGTCGAAGGTGACCACGCGATAGTGGGAGGAGAAGAAGGCAACCTGCAGTTCCCAGTCGCGGCCGGAGGAGCCCAGCCCGTGGATGAAGAGGAGCGGCTGGCCCTCGCCCGTCACTTCATAAGAAAGCGAGATTTCGCCAAGCGATAGCTTCGGCATATCCTCCTCACTTTCACAGACACCTGCTCACGGCGGAAGGAGCAACCCGCCGCGCATCGGCAGGCCGGGCACCTCCCACGGCAGGTGGAGACATACCGCGTAGGGGGAGTAGAGCACCGACGGCCCCAATGAGCTCAGGATCATCGCCTGGCGGGGGAGTTCCCAGGCCACACCGACCTGAAAGTAGGGCATCTCCCCCACCCCGGCACATAGCCGTGTCCCGTACAAAGGCATGGCAGGAGTAGCGGCAGCGTACCAGCCCCCACCGGCGATGAGCGGCGCCGCCAGGCAAGCCCCCAGGCACGCCACCACACCCACTGCCACCCCGACAGGCACCAACCAGCGCTCACCACGGGGACGATTCTCCCGCTCCGCTCTCATCCGCCCTACTCCTCTGCGTGGCCGGGTTGCTGGCCTCCGCCGCCCCAGCGACGGCGATTCTAATCCGCCAGCGGCAGCCACACTGTGAAGGTTGTCCCCTCGCCCACCTTGCTCTGTACCGTCACGCGGCCGCCGTGCAACTCCACCACCTCTTTGACGATCGCCAACCCCAGCCCTGTGCCCGGTATCTGCATCTCCCGCACCCGCTCGCCACGGAAGAACCGCTCGAAAATGTGAGGCAACTCCTTCTCCGGAATGCCGATCCCGGTATCGGCGACGCTGAGCGTGGCCCAGTGGCGACCGTCCGCCTCGGCCCGGCCGGTAGAGATCACCACACGACCGCCGCTCATCGTACAACGGATGCTGTTCGTCAAGAGGTTGTCCACCACCTGCCGCATCTGGTCGGGGTCCATCGTCACCAGCGCCTCCGGCCCGGCAGGTCGGTACTCCACCGTCAGGCCCTTCTCCGTCGCCAGCGTCCGATGGCGGTTTACTTCCTCTTCCGTCAGCCGTTCCAGGGAGACGGTCTGCAGGGAGAGCACAACCCGCCCGGCGTCAATACGAGAGACCTGCAGGATGTCGTCCACCAGCATGGCCAGGCGATCCACCTCCTCCGCCAGCGCCTGCAGGTACTCAGGCCACCGCGCTGGCCGCTGTCGGGCCAGCGCGGCGTACAGTTTAGCCGTGGCGATAGGCGTGCGCAGTTCATGGGAAATGTTGGAGATGAAACGGGATCTCATCCGTTCCAGCGCCCGCAGGTGGCTGACGTCGTGGATGGCGACCACCGCGACCCATTCCCCCTGAGACCGAACCGCGGGGGCTGCTGCCACCTGGAGATCAAGGCCGGTCAGTTCCAGCAGGACCTCAGGCCGCTCGTCGGCATGCGCCGACACGTCACGAATGGCCTGCCTCAGCCGTTCAGCATCCTCGGGGGTGAGGGCATGTTCCAGCCAATCGTGAGCCACGCGGTTAGCCTGAAGGACGTGCCCCTCCACATCGGCCACCACCACGCCGTCAACGGTGCTGTCCAGGATCGTCTCCAGGCGGGCGTACTGATCGGCCAGTTCGGCGGTGCGCTGCTCAACCCGCGCCTCCAGTTCTTCCGCATAGTCCTGCAGCCGCTGGTACAGGCGGGCATTCTCGACCGCCGTGGCGATCTGGTCGGCGAAGGCCTTCAGCCGCCAGGCGTCCTGCAGCCCGAACTGGCCGGGGCGGGTGCCGTTGACCTGCAGGAACCCCACCGTCACTCCCTTGAGGCGGATGGGAGCGCCAACGTAGGAGCGGCGCCACTCCTCCTCTCCCAGCGGCACCCACGAAGGGTCTCCCGCAGTGTCGGCGATGAGGAAAGCCTCGCCGCTCTGCACCATCCTGGCCAGAGCGGGGAACTCGTCGAGGGCCAGCACCCGGTCGGCGGTAGCCGTTGCCACCCCCAGCCGCTCGTAACCGCGCCGGCGCACCACCCGCACGCCGCCGTCCTCGACCAGGGCAATGTTGAACGCGTCGCCTGGCACAACCCGCTCCACCTGCTCCAGGATGCGGTCAAGGACCTCGTCCAGTTCCAACGTGCTGCCCACCGCTGCGGCGGCCTGGGCCAGCGCCTCGGCCAGCGCCCGCTGTTCCCGCTCGGCCTGGAAGAGACGGCTGTTCTCGAGCGCCACAGCCAGCGCGTCAGCCACCTGCCGCAGCACCTCAAGGTGCCCTTCCCAGAAAGGCCCCGGCTGACGGCTCGCCAGGTTGAGCGCGCCGACCGGCCGGCCAACGACCTGCAGCGGCAAGTTGATGCGCGAACGAAAACCAGCCTGATAGAGTGCCTGCTCTCCCAGGAAACCCGCCTCTGCCTCCAGGTCGGGGGTGAAGTGAGGGCGGCCTGCCAATACATCCTCCGCGGCGGCAGTGGCCGAGAGAGGCAACACCGCGCCCTCCTCCAGGGTCAGCGCGGAGGGGGAGAGAGTCAATACCCTGAAACGTTCGTCGCTCTCAGTGGGGACCACCAGGCTGACCCGCTCGCAGCCGGTGAGGTCCTGCAACCCCTCGGCCAGCACGGGAAAGGCCTGGCGGACGTCCAGCGTGTTGAGCGCCTGGGCGATGCGGCTCAATGTCGCCTGCTGCCGGGCGCGCCGGCGGGCCTCTTCGTACAGCCGGGCATTGACAATGGCCAGGCCGATCTGGTGTGCCGCCGGACCCAGAAGGCCGATTTCCTCCTCGCCGTAGGCGTCGGGCCGATAACTCTGCAACTCCACCAGACCGATCACCCGTCCCTCAACGACCATAGGCATATACAGGGCCGACTGAGAGACCTGCCCATCCGGGCCGCTGATCACCACCGCCTCTTTCGCGGCGGCGGTGGCCGCGGCCAGATTCCGCGTCACCTCCGGTTCCCCTGTGGCGATGGCCCGCGCCCGGCCCCTGGCCGGCTCCAGCGGTATCTGTAGCGGGGGCAGTCGCCCCACGTCAATGGGTTCTCCATCGCTCAGCATATACTCGGCGCGCAGGGTGCGGGTATCCGCGTCGTAGAGGGAGATGCCGAAAGCGGAGGCACAATCCACCATCTGGGATAGATATTCGTAGGCCACCCGGTAGATGCGCGGCAGTTCCAACGTCTCGGCCAGCGCCCGTCCCAACTGACTGAGCAACACAAGTTGCTGCTGACGCCGCTGGAGGGCCTGCTCCGCCCGTATCCTGTCAGTTACGTCCACGTAAGCCGCGCGGATAGCAGGGCGCCCCTGGTAATGGATGACGCTTGCGCTGATCTCGACCCAACGGATCTCGCCATCCCTCCGCACGAAACGGAAGGGATAGCGAGTCGCGACCGGCCTGCCGGCCAGGCGGTCCTGCAGGCGAGCCAGCACCCACTCCCGGTCCTCCGGATGGACGAGATCAGCCAGTTGCTGAGGCGAAAGGGCCAGAAGTTCGTCAACGGCGTAGCCGCTGATACTGGCCATGGCCGCGTTGGCAAAAACCACCCGGCCATCCTGCAGGATGACGAGACCCTCTACGGAATGCTCCACCAGCGCCCTGTAGGTCTCGGCTGCGACCGCCTGTCTGGAGACAGCAAATACCGATTCAGGCAAGCCTTTCTTCGCCATCTTCACCCGAAAGCCCATCAACCTCTCATCCGGCGACCACTCGGTTATGATCCCGAATACACACAGATTATACATCGGTCTGTCAAATCTGCATTGTTTGCGACTTGCCTATCGAGCCAACCGGGTTATAATGTTATCGTGTCGTTCTCTGAACAGGTGCAATGCTCATGACCCGCCGAGCCTGTGGAACTGGGGAATGATGTCAGCACATATCCTGCTTGTCGAAGGGCCTGGGGCTGGTCGGTGCTCCTGTGCGCCGGGGCTCACGGAGAAAGGGTACACGGTCACCCTGGCTCACAGCCGGCGGGAGGCCCAGGCGTGTCTGCGGGAGCCGGGGATTGACCTGCTCATCCTCGATGGTCGCCACCTCCGTTTCGACGCTGCCCGGTTCTGTCAGGCATTGCGCGCGGAGAGCGAAAACCTGCCGGTGTTGCTCATCCTCAGGGAAGGGGAAAAGCCGGAGCGCAACCTGGGGGTGAATGCCCATCTCCGCGAGCCCTTCACCCTGCGCAAACTGATCAATCGCGTCAGGCGGCTGCTCCCTGCGCCGGGCAATCGCACCGTCCGGCTGGGGAATGTCGTGCTCGACCTGGAGCGACGCACCGCGATCCACGAAGGGAGAGAACACCGGCTGACCCCCAAACAGGCGCGTCTGCTCACCGTCTTCCTGCGTCATCCTGGACAGGTGCTCACACGCACTTTCCTGATGAAGCAGGTGTGGGACACCGACTTCGTAGGCGACACACGCACTCTGGAGGTGCACATCCACTGGTTGCGCCGGGCGCTGGAAGAGGACCCCGCCCATCCGGTCTATCTGATCACGGTCCGGCGGATGGGCTACTGCCTGAACATCCCTCCCTCCCTGGTCCCCCCTCTGCCAGCCGAGAACCGCTGATCGCCCATCACGCAGCATCCACCCTCCTTCCTCCAACCTCCACCCCCAACTTCGCCGTTTGCACCCTGCGCCACTTTGTGGTAGAATCAGAGCGACGGGCTGAGGCCCGATCACACACGCTCTCAGACCGGACAGGGTGTGCCAGGCGTGCAGCCAGCCAGGCTCCTGGACAGGGAGAAGAGAGCGGAGGATCAAAACACTGAGACAAGGAGGTTTCCCCATATGGCTGTCATTTCCATGAAAGCGCTCCTCGAGGCTGGCGTACACTTCGGCCATCGCACCCGGCGCTGGAACCCCAAGATGAAGCCGTACATCTTCACCGAGCGCAACGGGGTGCACATCATCGACCTGCAGCAGACGCTGGCCGCGCTCAACAAGGCCTGCGCCCTGGTCCGCGACACCGTCGCCGAGGGCGGGACGGTTCTGTTCGTCGGCACCAAGCGCCAGGCGCAAGAGATCATCGTCCAGGAAGCGCAGCGCTGCCAGATGCCCTACATCAGCGACCGCTGGTTGGGCGGCACGCTGACCAACTGGCAGACCATCCGTCGGCGGGTGGAGTACCTGATCAACCTGGAGGCCCGGCGGGACCGCGGCGATTTCGAGCGGCTGACCAAGAAAGAGGCACTGGGTCTGCAGCTGGAGATCGAGAAACTGAACCGCCGGCTGGGCGGTATCAGGAACATGCAGCGGCTGCCGAATCTGCTCTTCGTGGTGGATGTGCGCCGTGAGGAGACCGCCATCAAAGAGGCGAACAAGCTGGATATCCCGGTCATCGCCATCGTGGACACCAACTGCGACCCCGAACCGATTGACTACGTGATCCCAGCCAACGACGATGCGATTCGGGCCGTCAAGTTGATCGCCAGCCTGATCGCCGATGCCGCGCTCGAGGGCCTGGCGTTGAGGAAAGCGGTACAGCCCGAAATGGCCGAAGGTGAACTGCCCGGCGAGGAAGACGCCAAGTACCTCAGCGCTGCGACCCTGGCCCGCCTGCGCGAACTGCGCTTTGAGGAAGAAGAGGGAGTCGTCGAAGAGCCCGAACTTGAAGAAGAGGAAGAGTACGGAGAGGAGTACGAAGAAGCGTTCGAGGAAGAGTTCGAAGAGAAGGTTGACGAAGAGTGACGCCCCTATCTCATCATCCCTTCGTGGCCATTCGTAAAGAGAACTAGCAGGAGGAAACCTTTGGAAATCACAGCCAACATGGTGAAGGAACTCCGAGATGCGACTGGCGCTGGCGTGTTGGATTGCCGCCAGGCGCTGGAGAGCTGCAGCGGAGATTTTGATGCCGCCGTCGCCTACCTGCGCGAGAAGGGGCTGGCCGAAGCCGCCAAACGGTCCGACCGCGCGGCCTCCGAGGGCGTGATCGAGGTCTACCTCCATCCCGGTAGCCGCATCGGCGTCATGCTGGAATTGAACTGCGAGACCGACTTCGTCGCCCGCACGCCGGAGTTCCAGGGCCTGGCCCACGACCTGGCGCTGCACATCGCCTTCGCCGCGCCACGCTACGTCCGTCGCGAGCAGGTGCCGGAGTCCGTCATCGAGGCCGAGCGGGCCATCTACCGCGCACAGGCGCTGCAGGAAGGCAAACCGGAGCGCATCCTTGACCGTATCGTTGACGGGAAACTGGAGAAGTTCTACAGCAAGGTCTGCCTGCTCGAGCAACCGTTCGTCAAGGACGAGGAGCAGACCGTCGAGGCAGTCCTGAAGGATCAGATCGCTCGCCTGGGTGAGAACATCGTCATCAGGCGGTTCGTCCGTTATCAGCTCGGCGAAAGCCTGGAAGGGTAAGCGCCTCCGCGAAGGCCAATGGCCGCAAAGTATCGGCGCGTCCTGCTGAAACTGGGTGGGGAGTCCCTGTGCGGCCCCCGTGGCTTCGGCATTGACCCGCGTCGGGTCGCCGAGGTGGCCGACCTCATGATCACCGTGCGCAACCTGGAGACGGATATCGCGGTGGTGTTGGGGGCCGGCAACATCTGGCGGGGCCGCGACGGGCAGGAACACGGCATGGACCGCGCCACCGCTGACCAGATGGGCATGCTGGCCACGGTGATGAACAGCCTGGCCCTGGCCGACGCGCTGACCCGCAAGGGGATAGAGACGCGCGTGCAGACCGCCATCGAGATGCGCGCCATCGCCGAACCGTACATCCGCCTGCGCGCCATCCGTCACCTGGAGAAAGGGCGCGTGGTCATCCTCGGCGCCGGCACTGGCAACCCCTTCTTCACCACCGACACCGCCGCTGCGCTGCGAGCCATGGAGATTGACGCCGATCTCCTGGTCAAAGCCACTAAAGTGGATGGGGTGTACGAAGAGGACCCCGTGCTCAATCCCAACGCCCGGCGCTTCTCGCACCTGACCTACATGGAGGCGCTCAACCTGCGGGTGGGAGTGATGGACGCCACCGCGCTCACCCTTTGCATGGACAACGACCTGCCGGTTATCGTCCTCGACCTCTGGCAGCCGGGTAGCCTGGAACGGGCCGTGCGCGGCGAGACCGTCGGCACGCTCATCTCACGCTGACCTTCCAAACGGTTTGAGGATAGGCCGATGATCGATGACCTGCTCCGCGAGACCGAATCCCGCATGAAACGCTCCATCCAGGCTCTGGAGGCCGACCTGCGGAGCGTGCGCACCGGACGGGCCAGCCCGGCGCTGGTGGAACGGGTGATGGTAGAATACTACGGCACCCCCACCCCACTCAATCAGCTCGCCGTCATCAGCGCCCCCGAGCCGCAACTGCTCACCATCCGCCCCTACGACCCCCACTCGGTGGGCGAGATCGAGCGGGCGATCCTGAAATCCGACCTGGGGCTTACGCCGGCGAACGACGGCAAGATCATCCGCCTGGTCATCCCCAGTCTGACCGAAGAGCGTCGCATGGAACTGGTGCGGCTGGTCAACCGCAGGGTCGAAGAGGCAAAGGTAGCCCTGCGCAATGTCCGCCGCGAGGCGCTGGACGACCTGCGTGAGATGGAGAAAGAAAAACTCATCTCGGAAGACGACCTGTACCGTGGTCGGGATGACCTGCAGCGGCTGATTGACCAGGCCATCGCGCAGGTAGAAGAAATCGGCCAGCGCAAAGCGCGAGAGGTGATGGAGAGCTGAGGGCCAGGGGGCCTCACCCCTGCCTCTGAACAAGTCGTATGTCCCAAGAAGCACAGCACGAGAAAGCCTACCCCCCGCTGGAACATCTGCCCCGGCATGTGGGCATCATCATGGACGGCAACGGACGGTGGGCGAAGGAGCGCGGACTGCCGCGCCTTGCCGGCCACAAGGCGGGGACGGAGAACCTGCGCCGCGTGCTGCGGGCCGCAGTGGAGTTCGGCATCCCCATCCTGACCATATACGCCTTCTCCACCGAGAACTGGGGGCGTCCTGAACACGAGGTCAACAGCCTGATGGAGCTGATGGAGCAGATGATTGACCGCGAACTGCCCGAACTCCACCAGGAAGGTGTGCAGATCCGCCATCTGGGCCGCACCACGGGCGTGTCGGAACACATGCTGGCCAAAATCCGCCACGCTGTCGAGCTCACCCGCAACAACCAGAGGCTGATCCTGAACGTGGCCTTCAACTACGGCGGACGGTCGGAGATCGTTGATGCGGTACGCCGAATCATCGCTGACGGTATCCCCGCCGAAGCCGTGGACGAAGCCCTGCTCAGCCGCTACCTCTACACCGCCGACCTGCCGGACCCTGACCTGATCATCCGCACCAGCGGGGAGATGCGTGTCAGCAATTTCCTGGTCTGGCAGGGAGCGTATGCGGAGTACCATGTGACTCCCACCTATTGGCCCGACTTCGACAAGGACGAGCTGTACCGCGCCCTGGTGACCTTCAGCCGCCGTGAGCGCCGCTTCGGCCTCGTGACCGAATGAACGACCACATCGCCCTGCATAATCCAGCGTGTTCCGCACCCGACTGCTGACCGCCATCGTCGCGCTCCCGCTGACGATCCTCGCCATCGTCCAGGGGGGACTCTGGTTTTTCGCCATCGTGGCGGCCGTGCTGACCGCTGCGGTGGTAGAGTTCTGCCTGCTGATGCAACGGGAGGGGTTCCGTCCAGCGGCGCCTTTCGCCGTCGCTCTGCTGTGGGTCTTTCTCATCCACGCCCAATTCCCCGCTCTCAACCTGCTGGGGCCGGGGGTCAGCCTGGTGATGATGGCTACCCTGGGCTGGTATATGACCCATCGCCAGCAGCAGCCAACGGTGAACTGGGCGCTGACCGTGACCGGGCCGTTCTACGTGGGCTGGTTCGGCATGCACTTCATCCTCCTGCGCGCCCTGCCGACCGGCCTCTGGTGGACGCTGACCGTCCTCCCGGCGATCTGGCTGGCCGACAGCGCGGCCTACTTCGTCGGTCGGCAGTGGGGACGACACAAGATGGCCCCCACACTGAGCCCCGGCAAGACGTGGGAGGGCTGGCTGGGTGGCATCCTCATCGGCGGACCGGCCACCGCCGGCCTGGCCGCTCTGTGGGCCCGATTTGCCAGTCCATCAGCGCCGTGGCCCATCCACGGCCTGCTGGTGGGCCTGACCATCGCCACCGTCGCCCCGCTGGGGGACCTGGCGATCTCGATGATCAAACGAGAGGTAGGGGTCAAGGACAGCGGCACCCTCTTTCCCGGTCACGGCGGCGCCCTCGACCGGGTGGACAGCCTGTTGTGGGCCGCCGTCATCGGCTATTACCTGGCACTTCTGTTGGCTGGTTAGCCACGAGTCGAACCTTTCAGGAAAACAGGAGGCCTACATGACGGAACGGTTAGTTCGCGATATCTATCACAAGGGAGTCATCTTCTGCCGGCCGGATACCCCCCTCCAGGAGGTGATCCGCGTCATGGCCGACACCGACATCCACGCCATTATCGTCGCTGCCGGGGAGAACAGCGCACCGTTAGGCATCATCGCGCATATTGACGCCATCGCTCACTACGGCGAGGATCTCTCACAGATCTCCGCTGCCCAGGTCATGAACTCCCCCGTCGCCACCATCGCCGAAAGCGCCCCCGTGACCGAGGCGGCGAAGAAGATGCGCGACACCCACTTCCACCGCCTGCTGGTCGTGGACGAGAAGAATACCCCCGTGGGCATCCTCTCGACCACGGATATCATCCGGGATATGCGCGGCTCGAAGTGGGTCTGGTACATGGCCTGAGACAGAGCAAGGAAAACGAAATGGCCGAAGAGATCATCACCATTGAGCGTCACATCCTGGAGCAACAGCGACGCGCCCACCCGGAGGCCACCGGCGTCTTCTCCAGCCTGCTCTACGACATCGCCCTGGCCGCCAAGATCATCGCCCGCGAGACCAGCCGCGCCGGCCTGGTGGAGATTCTCGGCCTGGCCGGCAAGATGAACGTCCAGGGCGAGGAGCAGATGAAACTGGACGTCTTCGCCGACCGCACGCTGATCCGCATCAACTCCTACACCGGACGGGTGGCGGTGATGGCCAGCGAGGAGGATCCGGACATCATCCCCATCCCCGAAGGATACCCCACCGGCCGGTACGTCCTGTTGTTCGATCCCCTGGATGGCTCATCAAACATAGATGCAAATGTCAGCATCGGTACGATCTTCGGCGTCTACCGGCGCATCTCGGAAGAAGGGCCAGGCCGTCTGGAGGACTGCCTCCAGCCAGGCCGCAACCTGGTCGCTGCTGGCTACGTCATCTACGGCTCCAGCACGATGATGGTCTACACCACAGGCAATGGCGTGCACGGCTTCACCCTCGACCCGGGTGTCGGAGAGTTTCTCCTCTCCCACCCCAACATCCGCATCCCCGACAAGCCAAAGTACTTCAGCGTCAACCAGGGATACGAACGGTACTGGAGCGAGGGGGTGCGGCGCTTCACCCACTGGTTGCAGGGTCTGGACGAGGAGCAGCCGCGCCAGCCGCTTTCCGGCCGCTACATTGGCTCACTGGTGGCCGACTTCCACCGCAACCTGCTGGAAGGGGGCATCTTCTACTACCCCGCCGATCTGAAAGACCCGGCCAAGCCGCAAGGTAAACTGCGCCTGCTGTACGAGGCCAATCCTCTGGGATTCATCGCCCATCACGCTGGCGGCTACGCCTCCGACGGGCGACAACCCATACTGGACATTGTGCCCCAGGCGCTCCACCAGCGCGTGCCCCTTTTCATCGGCAATCGTGATCTCGTGGAAAAGGCGGAGGAGTTCATCCGCCGGTATGACTGACGAGTTTGGAGGAGAAGAAGCCGTGGAGTCTGTGACCGGTATGGACATAGCGGATCTTGAAGCCCGCAGGCTGGCCGAATTGCGGGAACTGGCCAAGGAGATGGACATCTCCGGCTACAGCCGCCTGAAGAAGGAGGACCTGATCCTGCGCCTGTTGCGGGCGAAGGCTGAGCGGGAAGGGCTGATCTTCGGCGGCGGCGTGCTCGACATCGTGGACGAGAACGTCGGCTTCCTGCGCCTGCAGAACTACATGGCCGGTCCGGATGACATCTACGTCTCCCAGTCGCAGATTCGCCGCTTCGGGTTGCGCAACGGCGACATGGTCGTCGGTCAGGTGCGCCCACCTAAAGAAAACGAGCGGTACTACGGCCTGCTGCGGGTGGAGGCGGTCAACGGGATGGACCCTGAGCAGGCGAAACTGCGCCCCCGCTTCGAGCGCCTGACGCCGATCTTCCCTAACGAACGCCTGGTCATCGAGACCGAACCCCGCATCCTCTCCACCCGCCTGCTCAGCCTGATCGCCCCCATCGGCAAGGGGCAGCGCGGACTCATCGTCTCCCCACCCAAAGCCGGCAAGACCACCGTGCTCAAGCGCATCGCCAACGGCATCAGCACCAACCACCCTGAGGTCCACCTGATGGTCGTCCTCATCGGCGAGCGGCCGGAAGAGGTGACCGACATGGACCGCTCGGTGGAAGCCGAGGTGATCAGTTCCACCTTCGATGAGCCGGTGCAGAACCAGGCCAAGGTGGCGGAGATGGCCCTGGAGCGTGCCAAACGGCTGGTGGAGGGGGGACGGGACGTGGCGATCCTGCTCGACAGCATCACCCGGCTGGCCCGCGCCTATAACCTGGTGGTGCAACCCAGCGGACGCACCCTCTCCGGCGGCCTCGACCCGGCAGCGCTCTACCCGCCCAAACATTTCTTCGGCGCGGCGCGCAACATCGAAGAGGGAGGCAGCCTGACCATCATCGCCACCTGTCTGGTGGACACCGGCAGCCGCATGGACGACATGATCTACGAGGAGTTCAAGGGGACCGGCAACATGGAACTGCACCTCAGCCGCCGGCTGCAGGAACGGCGCATCTTCCCGGCCTACGACCTGGAGCGCTCGGGGACGCGGCGGGAGGAACTGCTGCTGGACGAGGAGACCCTGCAGAAGGTCTGGCTGATGCGGCGGATGTTCTCGCAGATGGTCACCCCGCCGCCCAGCGGGGCCGGTTACGACATCGCCAACGCCACCGAAGCGTTGCTGCAGCGGCTGGCCAAGACGAAGACGAACAAGGAGTTCCTCGACTCGCTCTACAAGGATTCGCTGTAGGGGCGAAGGGCCTGACGCGCCTTCACAGGCAGGTCGCGGAGCCAAAGCGGCGACGGAGTCGCCGCAGTCCAAAAGCGGCGACGGCGTCGTTGCGGAGCCAAAGCGGCGACGGCGTCGCCGCAATCCAAAAGCAAAAGCGGCGACAAAGTCGCCGCAGTCCAAAAGGCTCTGCCCCTACAACAACGACTGGATCGCCGCAGCGACCTCAGCCGGGCGCTCCAGCATCACCATATGACCCGCCCCGGCGACAGGCACGAAGCGGGCGCCGGGGATGTGCTCCGCCAGCCACTGACCGTACTTCGGCGGGGTCATCACATCCTCTGCGCCAGTGATCACCAGCGTGGGCGCCCTGATCTCCCCCGCCCGCTCACGCACGTCGAACTGGTCGCATGCGCGAAAATCCCCCAGGATCACCCGCGGGTCAGAGCGAAGCATCATCCGCCGGCCCGCAGCGACCAGGCGCGGATCGGCCCCTGGACCCCACCCCCAGGCGGCGAGCAGATCCGCGACCTGTGTGAGGTTCTCCTCGATGCCCTCCAGGATGGCCGGGGCCACGCGCAACCGCGCCCCGGTCCCGACCAAAACCAGCCTTTCCACACGGTCGGGGTAGTCGAGAGCCACCATCTGGGCAATCGCCCCGCCCATAGAGTGGCCCACCAGCACTGCTCGTGACAGCCCCAATCCGTCCAGCAACGCCACAACGTCCGCGGCATACTCCTCTATCCGCTGCCGGCCTGTCCCGGACGAGCGCCCGTGGCCGGGCAGGTCGAGGGCATAGACCGCTGCGCCGGCGAGCCGCCGCAACGCTGCCGGCCACACCAGATGGTTGCCGCCAGCGCCGTGGATGAGCAACAGCGGCGCACCACGGCCGTGTTCCACGTAGAACACGGTGCCGGGCGAAGGGGATGAAGAGGCAGGGATGCGAAGATAGGGGGACATAGGGTTACGGGCTCTGTTCCACCAGGATGCGCACGCTGACCGGCTGGGCTTCGGCGCGGTTGCCGGCTGCATCGTAGACCACGGCACGGAACTGCTGCGTCCCGACCTCAGTGATGATCCAATTCACGTTGTACGGAGGTATCGTGCGCACCGCAAAGGGGGTCTCTTCGTCATTGCGGTAGAACTCCACCCGCCCGATGGCGTAGTTGTCCGACACCTCGGCGTTGATGTTCACCCACTCGTCACGGCCAAAGGTGTAAGTGTTACCCGGCGGCGGGTAGGTCAGTTCGATCGTCGGCGAGATGCTGTCTACCGTCACCTGGATAGTGGCCTGACGGATCGCCGTGCTGTGGTCCACCACCGTCAGCTGAAGGCTGTAGAGGCCATCCAGCCCGCTCAGGTCCCAGTATTCCAGGATGTTGTGATCCACCTGGTTGCCGTGATCGGGGCCGATCTGGATCCACTGTGTGGGGTTCAGCCCCTCGCCGAAGGCCAGCCGGTAGAAGGCGAAATCTCCCCCACGAGCGTTTCCGGTGACGGTGATCACCCCGCCAGCGACGTAAGCGTAGGGTGACGGGTAGATAATAGCGACCTCGGCGTCACTGGGCGCAGGGCCGTAGATCGTGTCATACTCCGTAGGCGGCGTGGGCGGGCGCTCATCCTCAGGGAGGCTGGCCAGCCAGTCGGCGGCCTCGGCCGGGTAGACCTCGTAGACCCGTTCCTCGCACAGTTCCGGCGGGGTGAAGACCGTGCACAGCCGCCCGGTCTCCCGGTTGACGCGGAAGACCTGGTGAAGGGTGCATCTCTCGGTGGGTTCGGTGCCAGGGATGAACAGTTCGGTCACCACCGGGCAATGTTCATTAGGTAGATCGCCGGAAACCGCGCAGACCTGTCGCTCGACCAACCCATCGGGGCGGGTGAAGGGTACGATCTCTTGATCTCGCAGAGCATACTCCATCACTGCGTGCCAGATCGGCGCCGCCCCCTCCGAGCCGGGGAGGTTCTTCATCTCGCTGTTGTCGGAGTTGCCGATCCACACCCCGGTGACCAGCTGCGGCGTGTAGCCCAGCGTCCAGTTGTCGCGGTAGTCGTTGGTCGTCCCGGTCTTGACCGCCGCCGGGCGATCGTTGGAGAGTTCCAGCGCGTTGGGATGGCCAAAGGCCGCCCAGCGAGCCTGCCGGTCAGAGAGGATGCTGGTGATCAGGTAGGCCAGTTGCGGACTGAGGATCTCCCGTCGCTGCGGCTCGGTATACTCGTAGAGGATGTTTCCGTTGCGGTCCTCCACGCGCAGGATCGCCACCGGGTTGAGTTCGCGGTAACCGGGACGGATTTGCTCTGCCGGGATGGCCTCGCCAAACATCACCCCACCGTTGGCGAAGACGCTGTAAGCGTAGGTCATGTCGAGCAGGCTGACCTCGCCGCCGCCCAGGGTGAGGCTCAGGCCGTAGTAGTCCAGGCCACGGTCCAGGCTGTTGATGCCCATGCGGTGGGCTGTACGGATGACATTGTCCACGCCCGCCAGTTGCAGGGCAGCGACGGCAGGGATGTTGTAGGAGCGGGCCAGGGCCAGTCGCAGCCGCTGCGGGCCGTGGTAGCGGCGGTCGTAGTTCTCCGGCACATAGGGCGGCTGGCCCGGCTGCTCGAAGGCCGTGCGCACATCCCAGAACAATTGCGCCGCGCTGTACCCCTGGGAAAGCAACGTGACGTAGGTGAATGGCTTGAAGGACGACCCCGGCTGACGCAGCCCTAGCGCGGCGTTATACCGACCGTCAATCTCGTCGTTCCAGTAGTCCACGCTGCCAACCATGGCCAGGATCTCACCCGTACCAGGGCGCATGGTCACCACGGCGGCGTTGGTGATGTGATGGTCTACCCCCACGCTCCGCGCCCGCAAGGGGGGCAAATACTGGACGGCCTCGCAGCCGCCCGCGGCGGCCTGCTCCAGCACCAACTGCTCGTCCTCACCGGAGAGACGGCGAATCTGCGCCCGCGCCACACACTCCGCCTGCTGCTGCAGGTCATAATCCAGCGTCGTATAGACGCGCAACCCTCCGCGGTGCACCAACTCGGGGCCGAACATCTCCTCCAATTGGTGCAACACGTAGACGGAGAAGTGCGGGGCCAGGATGTTGAACTGCTCGGTCGGCGAGGCCAGGTTCCACGGCTCCCTGCTGGCGGCCTCCGCCTCCGCCGGCGTGATGCACCCCTGGGTGACCATCGCCTCCAGCACCAGGCGCTGCCGCTCACGGGCCGCGGTGGGGTTGTCAAAGGGGTTCATGTACGGGTACTGAGGGATCGCCGCCAGCGTGGCTGCCTCGCTCAGGTCGAGGTCACGGACAGACTTGCCAAAGTACACCTGCGCCGCTGCCTCGATCCCGTAGGCCAGGTTGCCGTAGAAGTTGGTGTTGAGATACCACTCCAGGATCTGCTCCTTGCTGTACCTGCGGGTGATCTCCACCGCCAGGATAAGTTCCTTGATCTTGCGACTGTAGTCCCGCACCCCCGGGCCTTCTTCACCCACCACCCGTTCCTGGGGATCAATGAGCACGTTCTTGATGAGTTGCTGGGTGATCGAGGAGCCTCCCTGCACGTGTTGACCGCGCAGGTTGGAGAGGAAGGCGCGGAGAATACCCCGTGCGTTGAAGCCGGGATTCTCCCAGAAGGTGCGGTCCTCGATGGCCACCGTGGCGCACTGCATATACTCCGGCACCTGGTCAAGGGGCACCCACACCCGGTCACCGGCGTGTGGGTCAATGACCTCGTACAGGAGTACCTCGCCGGTGCGGTCGTAGATGCGCGTGGTGCCGAAATCCTGCTCGACCACCTCGATCTGCTCCGGCTCCGGAAGATCGCTCGCGAAGTAGGCGTAGACCCCCACTACTCCGCCAATGATGCCGGACAGAGCAAGGAGGTTAGCCAGGAAGACAGCCAGCACGAACCCGCCGGCTATCGTGAACCAACGCCCTGGGCCGGTACGAGAGCGTCGCTGGCGACGCTGTCGCCGCTGCAGGGCGATAAGACGAACCAGATGCACAGGTGTCAACTCCAACCTCCCACTTTTCCGTAGGTGCCGGGCACTTTTGGAGCGCCTGGCAACTCTGTATCCTAACCCAAGTTGGGCTTATTGGCAAGTGGGAGGTTCGAGCGCGGGGAGCACTTCGAGGATCAGAAAATGAGAGAGCCCGAACGCCCGCAGCGGCGTGCGCTCCAGGGCGTAGGTCAGGCCGCGCAGGAGACGGGCCAGAAAGGGGAACCGGGCGGCTATCTTGTCGTAGCCGGCGAAGAGACAGGTGTAGTGGACCACCCGCACCGGCAGGCCAGCGAACAGCGCGCGCAGGCCGCGGGCGGTATAAGCGCGCACGTGTGGGGCCAGGCGCCGCCGCAGGCCGTCCGGCAGCCAGTTGACCAGTGGGAAGTTGCCGAAGCGATACCGCCCGCGCCAGTAGATGCCGTGCGTCTCGAAGGGGTAGAGCCGATTGGGGACGAAGATAACCAGTCGCCCGCCGGGCCGCGTCACCCGGACCATCTCGGCAGCGGCGGCGCGGTCGTCAGCGACATGCTCCAGTACCTCGTGCGAGAAGGCCAGGTCGAAGGAAGCCGCAGGAAACGGGAGGCGCTCCCCCACTCCCTGCACCACACCGGCGGATCGTCCACGCGCCTGGCGCGCCCGTTCCCACTCCACCTCGACCCCGAAGACATGAGGGGTCACCCGCAGGAAGGCCGCCGTGTACATGCCGACGCCGCAGCCGACGTCCAGTACCCGCCTGCCGGTCGGCTCCGCCTGACGCAGCACCAGGGCGAAACGCCGCTCCTGTCCGGCCTGCCACACCAGGGACGGGCAACCGCGCTGGGCGCGCACGTCCTCCGCGGCCCCGTTCACTGTGGACATGTCTGGTAGTCCGCCCCCAGGATCAACCGGAAGCCGACCGTCGTCGAGCCGCCCGGCTGGTAGATGATGTTGTCCGCTGAGACGTTGAACATGCGCTGCAGGTAGGACAGTCCGGTGCCCTTGGCAACCTCGTTATAGACGATCAGTTGAGTGGCAGCGTAATCCCGTCGGTCCGCCTGGCCGATGACCGCCGGGAAGCCGGCCCGCACCAACCGATCCGCCGCCAGCAGGTCCCAATCGGCGTTTGGCGTGCCGTTCCACACCTCCACGGGCATGAAGGAACGGCTCATGCGCGCCTCGGGTGCCGGCGCCATGGCCTCGGTGAGGACAGGCTCTATGGCCTCCCAGTTTGGCAGGTAGACGTTGCCGCCGTAAATGGTGACCCACGGCGTCACCATGTCACGGCTGATATTGTAGTAGCGGATGTTCTGCTCCCGAAGGATGAAACCCACCTGCGCCACGTCAACCAGCGCGGCGAAGTCCATGTCGGTGGAGACCATATCCTGGAACTGGCTCCAGAGGGAGGGAATCTGCGGCAGGAGGCCGCCGTCGCGCACGCGATGCCAGATGGCCTGCAACACCTGCTGTTGCCGTTGCTCACGGGAAAACGTGCTGGTCGTCAGGCGGGAGCGGGCATACCACAGCGC
This sequence comes from Anaerolineae bacterium, assembly GCA_034434635.1. GTDB lineage: Bacteria > Chloroflexota > Anaerolineae > B4-G1 > DUEL01 > DAOTYX01. Next base: position 24,907 of record DAOTYX010000007.1, read on the forward strand.
CGTCTCCCCGTCCATGTGACGCACGCCTGGCTCCATCGTAAGGATGGGGTACTGGCCAGTCTCGTCAGGGTAAGGCCAGTGGTCGCTCAGGCGGCAGTGGACAGGGACATCTATCCCCCCCAGGGTGTCCACGATGCCGATCAGGCCATCGAAGTCGGTGCGGGCGATGTAGTCCACCCGCAGGCCCAGGTTGTAGAGCAACGTGTCGCGCACCAGCGCCGAGCCGCCCCCCGGGTAATCATACGCCTCGCCGTAGTAGTCGGCGAAGTTGACCCGGCTCATCCAGAAGCCGGGGATATAGACGTAGAGATCGCGGGGGATGGAGATGATGGAGACGACGGCCCGTTGTCGTTGGACCGAGACCAGTTGCAGGACGTCGGTATGCCAGGCGCTCCAGTCAGGCCGGCGGTCGCTGCCCATGAGCAGGATGTTGACCGCATCCGCGGCCACCGGCACCGGCGGGACAGCGGTCGGGACGGGCACGTTGAAGCCCGCCGTCAGGCTGATGTTCGGAGTGGGCCAGATCGGCGTCGCCGGAGCGGTAAACCCAGCCGGCAACGGGGTTGGACTGGCAACTGGAATAGGGGTCGCCGTCGGCGCGGGCGTGGGCGTGGGGGTAGGGGTTGCGGTGGGAGTCGAGGTCAGCGTGGGGGTAGGGGGCGCTGTGGGAGTAGAGGCAGGCGTGGGCGTGACAGCAGGAGTGAAGGTAAATGCAGCAGCGGAGAGAGAAGGCGGGTAGGGCGTGGGGGTCGGCGGGAAAGCCGCCATCGCGCCAACGAAGGTCAGCCCCAACGCCCCCACCCCCATCAACCAGAAGACGAGGAAGGTAGAGACGGCGACGGCCTGTATGACCGCCCATTGCCGTTGCGACATGCCGTTCTCGTTGCGCATTGAGTACTATTATAAGGCTGTCGGATGGCTTTGCCAACCACCTCCTGGTAGCGAGTGCGTTTCATTTTGGGGACAAATCTTCACCACTCGTGACGGCCTCCCCACGCCGACTGAAGTCGCCCGCTTTGGGCCTTCGGCCTGCGGTCGGCCTGCGCCGACTTCTTCTATCCGCTTCGAACGCGATCCTCGATCCACACGACAGCGGGAGACTGCCGACACCGGGCAATCGGTGCAATCCTCCCCGGGCAACCGCATCTTGGCAGTCCAGGCCATCCGGTGTATACTTCGAAGCGATGATCAACCGACCTGTCTCCCTTTCGCCGCGCGCGCTGCGCCTGCTGGTCATCCTGATCGCGGCCAACTTCCTGGTGCTGCTCCTGCTGGGCGTGGCGCTCATCCGCAGCAATGCAGCCCTCCGCGCGCGCCCCCCGGAAGTGACGGTGATCATCACCCCCACGCCCGGCCCATCCCCCACCTCCGGCCCCTCCCCCACCCCCTTCGGCAGCGGCGGGGCCATCGTCTTCACCATGCGGGTGAACGGCAACGCCGACCTCTACGCCATCAACCAGACGACGCGGGAGGTGGTGCGCCTTACCAGTGACCCGGCGGAAGACCGTGACCCGGCCTGGTCCCCCGACGGTCAGATGCTGGCCTTTGCCTCCCGTCGCTCCGGCAACTGGGACCTCTATCTGCTGGACCTGGAGGGCGGGGCGCTCATTCGCCTCACCCGCGACACCGCCTTCGAGGGCGGCCCCACCTGGTCGCCTGATGGCGCACGGCTGGCCTTCGAGGCCTACCGGAACGACAACCTGGACATCTTCGTCATGGACAGCGACGGCCGGAACGTGCAGCGGCTCACCACTGACCCCGCCCCCGACTACAGCCCGGCCTGGTCACCCGACGGCTCCGCCATCGCCTACGTCTCCTACCAGGGGGGAAACCAGGACATCTTCCTCTACCTGCTCGGAGGAGAACAGGCCGGCACGGCGATCAACGTCACCAACAGCCCCAACGCGGATGAGGCCGACCCTTCCTGGTCGCCCGACGGCACACGGCTGGCCTACACCATCGGCCGGGCCGGCTACTCGACCGTGCAGATCAGCACGCTGGAGTGGCGCACCGAGGGCATCACCCAGACACAGCCCACGCTCCACCTCTCCTCGACCGACCTGTTCGGCTCCGGCTCCTTCCCCGCCTGGGCTCCCGATGGGCAGAGTATCGTCACCGTCTACCGGCACGAGGACCGCTCCTACCTGATCGCCTCCAGCCTGTACGGCTGGGGGCTCTCTCAGGAAGCCTACAGCGCTGCCGCGGCCATCGGACAGCCGCGCTGGGGAGCGACCCCGCTCTCATCACGGGCCATCATCCGCGCCCGCGCCGCAGCGCCGGCCAGCGACCCACCCCTCTACACCGAGTTCGTCCAGTCCCCACCGGCATCCGGCCCGCCCTACACGCTGGTCTACCTGCCAGATGTCAACGGCGCGGACGACCGGGCACTGCTGAGCGACCGCGTGGACGACAGTTTCCGGGCGCTGCGCCAGCGCGTCAAGGAGGAGACCGGTTGGGACTTCCTCTCCATCCTCGGCTCCGCCTGGCGGCCTATGGACCACACCCCGCGCCCCGGCCAGTCCCGGATGTCCTGGCACGTCTGCGGCCGGGCGATAGATGTCAACCAGGACTACTACGACCGGGATGACCCCCTCATCATGCTGGTGCGCGAAGACATCGGCAACGAGACCTACTGGCGGGTCTTCATCCGCGCCGCCCAGCAGGACGGCACGATGGGCGAGCCGCTGCGCGTGGCCCCGTGGGACCTCAAGGCCCGCGAGCAGGACGGGCTGCCCGCCGTGCAGGGCGGTATGCTGATGGAGCGGGTGCCCGCCGGCTACTACGTGGACTTCACCACCCTGGCCGCCGATTACGGCTGGGAGCGCGTCTCGGCGCTGTACCGCTGGCGCTACTACTGGCCGGACATCGAATGGTGGCACTTCCGCCACAGCGACGGGATGGACTGGTGGGCCTGCATGCTGGAAATCTACACGCCGGAGGAGATCGAGGAGTCCTACGGCTCCGTGCCCGCAGGGGTCACCGCGGATTCGGACTAGGCCCGGTGGTGCAGCGGCGGCATGCCGTCACAGCGCTTCTGCCAGATGATGAAAGCACCCCTCCACCCCTGGACCCTTGACCCGGACGAGGCGATCCAGTTGCAGACGGGGCTGCGCGAGCGGCTGGTCCTGGCCTGGGACGAGCGCCCAGTCTCGACTGTCGGCGGCGTGGACGTGGGCATCACCGGGGAACAGGCCCGCGCTGCCATCGTGGTGCTGCGCTATCCCGACCTGCGCCCACTGGCCGCCGTCACCGCCGACACGTCGCTGCGCTTCCCCTACATCCCGGGACTGCTGGCCTTTCGGGAGGGGCCGGCGGTGCTGGCCGCCTGGGAGAGGTTACCGCTCAGACCCGACCTGCTGCTGTTCGACGGTCAGGGCATCGCCCACCCACGCGGCCTGGGCATCGCCGCGCACATGGGCCTGTGGCTGGAGACGCCGACGATTGGCGTCGCCAAATCGCGGCTGTACGGCCACCACGACGAGGTCGGACCGCGGGTCGGCGACCGGGCCGCGCTGCGGGACGAACGCGACCCCTCCCGCGTCATCGGCGTCGTGCTGCGCACGCGGGAAGGGGCCAACCCCATCTACGTCTCGCCGGGCCACCTGATGGATGTCGAGCAGGCGGCATCGTTCGTGCTGGCCTGCTGCCGCGGCTACCGGCTGCCAGAGCCGACCCGCTGGGCGCACAGGGCCGGTAGACGGTAGGCTTCGGAAGTCTATCCTACCCCGCGTAAAGCCCGTGGCGATAGATGTAATCCGCCACCGCCGGTGGGACCAGGCCGGTGATGGGTTCCCCCTCCCGCACCCGTCGGCGGATCTCCGAGGCGGAAAGGTCGAGCGTTGGCCCCTCCAACCAGACCAGCCGCTCGCGCATGGCCGGGAGCGCGCGCTGGAGTTCCTCCAGATCCGCCTGCCAACCTGGGCGGCGCAGCACCGCCAGGCGGGCCAGGGCCAGGATACGCTGCGGGTCGCGCCAGGAGAGGAACTGGGCCAGACTGTCCCCGCCCATCAGGAAGTAGAGTTCGCTCCCCGGCCATGCGCGCTGCAGGAGCGCCAGCAGGTCAGCCGTGTAATGAGGGCCGGGTCGGTCGAGGTCGGCGCGGGAGAGGAGGAAACCCTGGCGACCGGCAATCGCCAGCGCCACCATCGCCTCGCGGTGCAGGTCGGGCGTGAGCGGACGGTCGGGCTTGTGCGGCGGACTGCCGGTGGGCACGAAGAGCACCGTGGTCAGCCGCAACTGCTCGCGGGCTGTCTCCGCCAGAGCCAGATGGCCGTTGTGCGGCGGGTCGAACGCGCCGCCCAGGACGCCGATCACTCCTCCCACACTAACTCCGCCTCCCCGATGCGCACCGTGTCCCCCGGCTGCACGCCGGCCTGACGCAATGCCTCCAGGACCCCCATCCCCTCCAACGCGTGATGGAAGCGACGTACCGCCTCTTCCAGCGCGAAGGGCGTCATCGCCGCCAGCCGCTCCACGCGCTTGCCCCGCACCCGCCAGCCATCCTCCTCCCGCTCCACGCGGAAGGCCCGCTCATCCTCTTCCAGCCGGAAGACCGGTACCTCGTGTTCGACAGACTGACGGGGCAGTTCCGCCAGCCGCTGCGCCGCCCGCCACATCAGGTCACGCACCCCCAACCCGCTCAGGCCAGATATGGCAAAGGCCTCGTACCCCTGCGCCGTCAACGCCTGACGCAGCGCCGGCCAGCGCTCCTGGGCCTCAGGAAGGTCCATCTTGTTGCAGGCCACCAGTTGCGGCCGATCCGCAAGCCCGTGGCCGAAGGCCGCCAGTTCGGCGTTGATCGCCGCGAAGTCGGCCAGCGGGTCGGGAGCCATCATATCCAGCAGATGGATCAGCAACCGCGTCCGCTCGACGTGACGGAGAAACTCGTGGCCCAGCCCCTTGCCCTCGCTGGCTCCTTCGATCAGGCCCGGCAGGTCGGCCAGCACGAAGTCCGTCTGGTCGTCCAGCACCACGACGCCCAACTGCGGGTCGAGCGTGGTGAACGGATAGGGGGCGATCTTGGGCCGCGCCGCGGTGACGGCGGCCAGCAGGGTGGACTTGCCGGCGTTCGGCTTGCCGACCAGGCCCACGTCCGCCAGGAGGCGCAGTTCCAGACGCAGGGTGCGTTCCTCCCCCGGCTCGCCGTCCTCGGCCATGCGCGGGGCCTGGTTGGTGGGTGTGGCGAAGCGAGCATTGCCCCGTCCACCCCGCCCGCCGCGCGCGGCCACGAACTCCTGCCCCGGTTCGGTGAGGTCGGCCAGCAACTGACCGGTCGCGCTGTCCCAGACCAATGTCCCTGGCGGCACCGCCACCCGCAGCGTGGCCCCCGAAGCGCCGTGCTGATTCTTGCCGCGACCGTGCTCGCCACGCCCGGCGCGGAAGCGACGCTCGTGGGTGAAGCGGTAGAGGGTGTTCATGCCTGGCGCGACGTAGAGCACCACGTCCCCGCCACGCCCTCCGTCCCCCCCGGCAGGGCCGCCGTAGGGGACATACTTCTCGCGGCGGAAGGCGACACAGCCGTTGCCGCCATCCCCTGCCTTCACGTGGATGGTCGCCTCGTCAATGAACATCGGAACGCCACCTCCGGTAAACCACCGGCAGGATATGTCGCCACGGCTCGACCGTCAGATAGGCTGACCGCTCCCACACACCGCCCGCGCCATCCTCCAGGAAGGCCACACCGTACAACAGGACGTCAAGAGGTGTGGCAGGAAGAGTAAGCGGACAGGTGATCGTCACCCGACCTCCCGCCGTCAACGGCCCGACCCACCACACCGCAGGAAGCTCTCCCAACAAACCCGCCCACGCCACGCCCCCGCCGCTCCAGGCCAACGACGGGGTGATCAGCGAAGCGCCGCCAGGGACGGGGATCATCGCCGTCGCCGTGGGCACATCCCCAGGGCCGGCATTGACCAGTGTCAGCGCGCAGGTGACCACAGAGGCGGAGCGCGCGGGCGAAGGCGCGCACTCCAACGCCGACGGCGTGAGATCCGCCCCACCCACCCGCACCACCGCGATGCGGTCGAAGTGGACCCGCTGCTCCTCCAGCCCCAGGCGGGCGGTGTTGGTCAGCACCGCGCCGGGCGCCAGCCCTTCCGCCACCGTCACCGCGCAGGTGACCGTGAGAGCCGCGCCAGGAGCCAGCGGTCCATCCCACGAGATCAGCCGCGTGGCGGAGATGAACGTCGCCGGGCCGCTCAGGCGGAGCAGGTGCAACCCGTCGGGCAGGGTGTTGGAGAGAGAGGCCGTGACCGTCACCGGCCCGTCATTCTCCAGACGCAGGCTGTAGGTGAGCGTGTCGCCAGGGAAGGCCACCGGGCGATCGGCAGTGAACGTCGAGCGGCCCAACCACGAGAGCCAGCCCACCACCCGCTCCATCACCGTCGGGCGGGCCGCCGTCGGAAGCGCCTCGAACGGGAAGGCAGAGAAGACCGCTGCCGTGGCGCCGCTCCGCCGCGCCAGGGCCAGTCCCCGCCGCGCCTGATCCCGCAGCACGACCGCCGTCCCGGGGGTGGGCTCTACCGCATCCGACCAGTTCTGGTAGCCGTCAGGGTAGGCGAGCGCCCACGACCCCAGGCCGACGCCGATGGGGTGCTCAGGGACGCCGCTGGCCAGCGTCGGCGTCGTCTGCTCGGAATAATGCAGCACCCCCAGAGGGCCCTGGCCGAGCGGGCCCGGGAAATGGTAGTAGAGAAAGTCCTGCGAGGACAGGAACAGCCGCCCCCCCTGAGCCAGATAGGCCAGCAGCGTCGCCTCCTGGTCTGGCGTGACCGGACGGTGCCAGTCGTAGCCGGTCCACCAGACCACCAACGGGTAGCGGCGAAGCACCTCCAGGGACGGACTCCGCTCCCAGCACGCCCCCAGCGGCGGACAGGTCTGCCAGACATCGTAGGCCAGGCCCAGGGTATCCAGTGTGGCGCGGTAGAGCGGCTGCTGCTCCACGAAAAGATCGTCATCCACCAGCAAGACGGGGGCAGGGACCTTGGCCGTGAAGACCGCCGTCTCGCGCAGGGTGGGTGAGAGCGAGGAGCGCGCGGTGAGGGTGAAGACGTCCCGCGCGTCCCACGCCGCGGTGGACGGCACGGTGACGGTCAGAGCGACCGTGGCAGAAGCGCATGGGGCGAGGGTCAGCGCAGGAGGGTGTAGTTCCACCGGCCACTCCGCCCCCGTCACCTCCAGGCTGACCGTATCGGTGACGCCGGCCAGGCCGAGGTGGCGCACGCGCAGGCTGTAGGTGAGCGCAGAACCGGGCAGTCCGATGCCGGTCTCTTCCGCAGGCCGCACCTCCAGGCCAATCGTGGGCAGCGGTCCGGCCAGCCAGTCCAGCGCCCGATCCATCACCAGCCGCCGGGTCTGGCGGTCATTGATGGCCTCGAAGCCGAAGGAGAGGTAGACCACCCGGTAGTCCAGACAGGTGCCCACGCGCACCCCACCGCAGCCGGCCCCTTCGTAGGTCAGCACCGGCACTGCGGCATCGGGATCGGCGATGCCGATCTCATCGGGGAACTCCTGGTTGTCCGCTCCGCCCGCGCCAGCGATGGTCAGCGTCAGGCCGGCAAAGAGGTCATCCGGCGTCCCGTGCAGCGTCCAGGCCAGAGCGTTGTCACGCGCCAGATAGACCTTCAGGTACTGCTGGTAGTACGGGACTGGCTGCCACTCCCCGTCGAGGTGACCGACATCCTGCCCGCTCAACAGCAGCCGGCCGCCGGCATCCAGGTAACCGGTGATGGCACGCTGCGCGCCGATGAATCCCGGCGCGTCCCACGGCGCGCTCCAGATAACGACATCGTAGGGAGCGAGATCGCCAGCCTGGGGGACATCGTCCGGCAGGCGGCGGACCGGCCATTCGTCATAGGCATAGGCCAGGTCGTCCAACGCCTGACGGAAGTAGCCGATCTGGCTGTCGTAGTACCATTCGCCGCTGTCCAACAGCAGGATGGAAGGAGCAGGAGGCAGGCTCAGGTTGACGGTCGTGACCTGGCCGGCGGTGATGGCCGCAGTGGCAGTGACCACGCGCGATCCCAGACGACGGGCGCGCAGGGTGTACTCGCCGGCGGGGATGGTAAGTGTGTAGGCCGTGCCCACGGCGGACAGCGGCGTGCCGAGAACAGCGACCGTGGCGCTGAGCGGCTGGCCGCTCGCAGCGTCCGTGACCTGACCGCGCAGAACCCCTGCTGGCAGCGGGGTCAGCGAGACATCCACGACCGTCGTCGCGCCGGTCACCACCTGCACCCCCCAGACGGTAGCCGTCTGGTAGCCAAAGGCGGACACCGTGAGGTCGTAGAAGTCAGGGGCCAGGGCGAGCGAGTAAGCGCCTGCGCCATCGGTGGTCGCGCTGCCGCTCCCGGCGCCGCCGTGGACCGTCGCGACGACAGTGGCCCAGGGGACCGGCGAACCGTTGTCCGCCCGCCGCACCGTCCCGCTGATGAACCCAGGGTGGGTGAGCGCCGCCACCGCGCCGAAGCCGTCCACCAGCCCCCAGCCGCTGTCGTTGTTGGGGAGCGTCCCGCTCAACGGACGCGCCGTGCTGGTGATGACGAAGGTGAGGCGAGAGAGGCTCAGCGTGGGGCTGACCGCGCGCAGGAGCGCCGCGACGCCGGTGACGTGCGGCGCGGCCATCGAGGTGCCGTTGAACACCCCGTAGAGGCCGCCGGGAAGGCTGGAGCGAACGTGCACTCCCGGCGCGGCCACGTGCGGGCGCACCTCTCCCCACGGCGAGGGGCCGCGGCTCGAGAAGGACGCGACGTTGTCATGCTCATCCGTCGCACCGACGGCCAGCGCCTCCGGCAAAGAGGCAGGCGAACCTACCGTCCCCGGCGCCGGCCCGCTGTTGCCGTTGGCGAAAACCGGCAGGATCCCCGCCGCCCGCAGCGCCCGCAGGTCGAGTTGGAAGGTCGTGTCCGCGCCACTCAGACTGCCCCAGGAATTGTTGACCACATCCGGAGCGCGGGCCGGGTCGCCGCCGGGAGCCAGCAGCCACTGGAAGCCCGCGTGGATCCACGAGTCATAGCCGTATCCCGCGCTGTTGAGCACCTTGACCGCGATCCACCGGGCGCCAGGGGCCACGCCGATGCCCCCCTGCCCCACCGCCGTGCCCATCGTGTGCGTGCCGTGGCCGTGGTCATCCACCGGGTACAGGGAACCGTTGACCGCATCGAACCAGTTGCCCACGTGGGTGGACGGGCCATGCGGGTTGTACCCCCGGTAGTTGGCCTGCAACGCCGGATGGAGCCAGTCCACGCCCGTGTCCATTCCGGCGACGACCGCACCGGTGCCGGAGATGTGGAGCGAGGCCCAGACCTCCGGAGCGCGAATGCGCGCGATATTCCACTCGGGGACAGCCAGCGGCTCAACCGGAGTCCCGAACGCAGTGAGGGATGGAGTCGAAGGGCGCGGTTCATCCATCGGATCAGGCTCATCGAGCCAGCGGCGGTAATGGTCCAGACGCACCTCGGCCACTTCCGGGCGGGCAGCCAGAGCGCGGATGAAGGCAGGCCGGGCGCGCACCGCCAGGCCGTTGAAGACCCAAAACGACGTGTAGGCGTCCACATCACCAGCGACGCGGGCTTGCTCCAGGTCGGCGCGCAGGCCGGCCTGCGTGCGTGCGGCCAGGCCCTGCAGCGCCGAGACCAGCCCGGCGCGGGCCGAGAGACGGTCACCAGCAGGGGCCACCAGCCGCTCCGGGGCGGGTTGCTGGCGCAGCAGGAGGATCACCGGCAGGAAGTCGTCGGGGTCGGCGTGGGCCAGCGCGCGCGCCAGGTCCGGCTCGACCACCGCTGGGGGAAGCGGCTGGCCGAGCGAGGAGGCCCACGCCGGCAGGAGGCTCACCGCAGGCAACGCGGCAGCCTCTGCTCTCACGCTCCACCCGCCGATGGGGAACAGGACCGGCAGCAAAAGCGTGGCGCACAGCAGCGAGGAGAGAACCGCTTTCATAGCCAAAAAGCCCCCGACCACCGGGTCAGGGGCTCCCTGGTGCCCCGGAGAGGATTCGAACCTCCACGCCCGAAGGCACAGGCCCTCAACCTGCCGCGTATGCCAGTTCCGCCACCGGGGCGCTACAGTGATTATACCGCGCCCTTTCGACTTGTCAACCTGGCATAAGGCGGGTACAATCCCATACTGGACCACAGACGACGGACGACGGACCACGGACGACGGACCACAGACCACAGACCACAGGCACCACGGATAGCGCGAATCTCTCGAATCCTTCGTCCAGTTCGTGCCATTCGTGGCGGAAAAAAGGAAAGGAGAATCATGCGCATCGTCGTTGACGCAATGGGATCGGACAACCGGCCCGGGCCGGATGTCGCTGGCGCGGTCGCCGCAGCACGGGAGTGGGGGGACCAGATACTCCTGGTCGGCCCGGAAGCGGTGGTGCGCGCCGAACTGGCCCGTCATGACGCGGCCAGCCTGCCGATCACCGTGGTCCACGCGCCAGAGGTGATCGAGATGCACGAGCACAGCGCGGCCGTCAAGAGCAAGAAAGAGGCCTCCATCCGCGTGGGGATGCGCATGGTGCGCGACGGCGAGGCGGATGCCTTCGTCTCCGCCGGCAACACCACCGCGGTGCTGGCTTCGGCCATCTTCGACCTGGGACGCATCCGCGGCATCAAGCGACCCGCTCTGGCGACCATCTACCCGGTAGCCCCCAATCCGGTGCTGCTGGTGGACAACGGCGCGACCGCCGACTGCACGCCGGAGTACCTGGTGCAGTTCGCCCGGATGGGCGCCGCCTACGTGGAGCACGTGTGGGGCATCCCCAACCCGCGCGTGGGCCTGGTCTCCAACGGCGAGGAGGCGGACAAAGGGAACATGCTGGTGCGCGACACCTACTCGTTGCTGGCCGCAAGCGGCCTGAACTTCGTCGGCAACGTGGAACCGAAGGAGGTCTCGCGCGGCGC
>DAOTYX010000008.1:0-4027 GCA_034434635.1 Anaerolineae bacterium
ATCCTGTTCCAGGTCGGTGGAGCCATCGCCCTGCTCTCGCTGATCCCGCTGCTCTTCGTGCGCAGGGAGGCCGGCTAATGGAAGGATTGTCCCCCAAAGATGTGCAGGTGACCGGCGGATTCTGGGGCCGCCTGCTGGAGGCCAACGCGCAGCGGGCGATCTTTCACCAGTGGCAGCAACTGGAGGCCAGCGGCTGCATCAACAACTTCCGCATCGCCGCAGGCGACAAAGAAGGATTCCGCGAGGGCTGGTTCTTCGCCGATTCGGACGCCTACAAGTGGCTGGAGGCGGCCTCGCGCATCCTTGGCACTGGCCCTCACCCGGCCCTGCAGGCGCTGGTGGAGCCGTTCATCGCCCTGCTCGCGCGCGCCCAGGCGCCGGACGGCTACCTGTTCACCTACAATCAGATTCACTTTCCCGGCGTGCGCTGGGTCAACCTGCAGATCGAGCACGAACTGTACTGCCACGGCCACCTGATCGAAGCGGGAGTCTCTCACTACGAAGCGACAGGCGCGACCCACTGCCTGGAGATCGCCCGCCGCGCCGCCGACCTGCTGGTGCGGGAGTTTCGGGGAGCAGGGCCGGAGCGGACCCCTGGCCACGAGGAGATCGAGATCGCGCTGATCCGGCTCTACGGCGTGACAGGCCACGCGCCCTACCTCGACCTGGCGCGCCAGTTCGTCGAGGGGCGCGGGCGGACACCCCGCTTCGCCCTCTCGATCCTGCGCCAGAACTCTGACGTGGCGAGGCGCAGGCGCGCCGTGGAGGAGCAGCGCGCCGCCTACCTGGCGGCCCACCCCCAATACACGCCGTCGCCCCTGCCGCCCGGCAACGACTCCCGCAAGCCGCCCTTCGTCCGCCTCCGCTGGTATGCCAGCGCGCTGAGCGGAAAGTACTTCCAGCAACACGCCCCCATCCGCCAGCAGCGCGTCCCGGTCGGACATGCCGTCCGCTTCGGCTACCTGCAGACAGCAGCGACGATGCTCTGCCGGCTCGACGCGGACGACAGCCTCCGGCCGGCCCTCGAAGCGGCCTGGGAGCGGATGGTCACGCGGCGAATGTACGTGACCGGCGGGCTCGGCGCTTTGCCCGAACTGGAGGGGTTCGGTCGAGATTACGAACTGCACCCCGAATACGCCTACGCCGAGACGTGCGCTGCGCTGGCTTCTCTCTTCTGGAACTGGCAGATGACGCTCCTCTCCGGCGACGCTCGCTACGCCGATCTCTTCGAGTGGCAACTCTACAACGCCGCTGCGGTGGGGATGAGCCTGGACGGCGAGTCGTATCTGTACAACAACCCGCTGCTCTGCCGGGGAGGGATAACTCGCAGGCCGTGGTACGCCGTGCCGTGCTGCCCGTCCAACCTGTCGCGCACCTGGGCCTGGCTGGGCCAGTACGTCTGCAGCCGCAGCGCGGACAGCCTCTGGGTCCACCAGTACGTCTCTAGCCGGGTGAACCTGGGAGATGGGCAGGTTATGCGGATGGAGTCGGGCCTGCCCTGGCACGGGGAGGTGCGCATCCGGCTGGAAGGGAGCGGCGCGGGCCGGATGGCGCTCCATCTGCGCATCCCGTCGTGGGCCGGCTCCGCCACGCTCCGCGTCAACGGCGACGTCGTCCCCTGCGATGTCCCGCTGCCAGCGAGGGCAACTTCGTCAACCGCCTGCGGCTATGACCCGCGCGGGGCGCGCTATGCCCGCGTCGAGCGGCGCTGGGCGCCCGGCGACGAACTGACGGTCGAGTTCGCCCAGCCCATCCGTCTGCTGCGCCAGGACAGGCGCCTGCCCGCCTGCGGCGGGATGGTCGCCGTGACGCGCGGGCCATTGGTCTACTGCCTGGAGAGCGTGGACAACCCAGGGGTGGACCTCTTCAACGTGGAAATCGTGCCGGCATCCCTTGAACCGGTGGACGACGCCGACAGGCTCGGAGGAACGACGCTGCTGCAGGGCAGAAGCACAAGGGGCGAGCGGCTGACGTTCATCCCGTACATGCTGTGGGGCAACCGGGGCGCGGCGCAAATGACGGTCTTCGTGCAGGCGCGGGGGTAGAATATGGGTTCAAACCGCTGGCAACCGATCCCAGGTCACATCATGACTCCCTGGGCAGGGGAGGTAGACCCCTCCTGTCCCCTGCCGGAGTACCCCCGCCCGCAGATGGCGCGTCGTCAGTGGCAGAACCTCAACGGCCTGTGGGACTACGCGGTCACGCCGCGGGAGTGTGAGAGCGTGACCTCGTTCGAAGGCCAGATTCTGGTGCCCTTTGCCATCGAGTCAGCGCTCTCGGGCGTGCAAAGGCCGCTCCTGCCAGAGGAGCGGCTCTGGTACCGCCGCCTCTTCACCGTGCCGGCGGAGTGGTCAGGGCAACGCGTCCTGCTGCACTTCGGAGCCGTGGACTACGAGACCACCGTCTGGGTCAACGGAACCCCGGTCGGTCAGCACACGGGTGGGTATCTGCCCTTCTCGTTCGACATCACGCCGCAGGTGCGCTTCGGTGATACGAACGAGGTGCGGGTCGCCGTCTGGGACCCGACCGACGTGGGGCTGCAGGAGCGGGGCAAGCAGGTGCTCAAGCCGCGGACCATCTGGTACACGGCGGTCTCGGGCATCTGGCAGACGGTGTGGCTGGAACCCGTGCCGCAGCGGTACATCGCCAGCCTGCGCATCACGCCCGACCTGGACGCGGAGGAAGTGCGGGTGAGCGTGGACATCCGCGGCGGGCCGGGCGCGGACGGAATACGCGTCACTGCCTACGACGACGGTCAACCGGTCGCAAGGGCGCAACTCGGCCCCACAGATACAGAGGTCCGCCTGCTCATCCCCTCGCCGAAGGCCTGGAGCCCTGACTCCCCGCATCTCTACCGCCTGGTGGTCGAGGCTGGCGCAGACCGGGTGGAAAGTCACTTCGGGATGCGCAAGTTCGGGTTGGTGCGGGACGAACGTGGGTACCTGCGCTTCGCCTTGAACGGTCGGCCGCTTTTCCTCTTCGGGCCGTTGGACCAGGGGTACTTCCCCGACGGGCTGTACACGCCGCCGACTGACGAAGCGCTGCTCTTCGACATCGCATACGCGAAGCGGATCGGCTGCAACCTGATCCGCAAGCACGTGAAGGTCGAGCCAGCGCGCTGGTACTATCACTGCGACCGGCTGGGGCTGATCGTCTGGCAGGACATGCCCAACGGCGGCAGAGCCGTGGGGGACACCGTCAGCATGCTGGCGTTGCTGGCCGGGCTGAAGCGGGACGACCGGCGCCGTCCCCGTCGCTTTGGCCGGCATGAAGAAGCAAACCGCGAGAGGTTTCGAGCAGATCTGCGCGGGATGATCAACACCCTGTACAATGCGCCGTGCATCGCTACCTGGGTGGTGTTCAATGAGGGCTGGGGGCAGTTTCAGGCCAGCGAGATCGCGGAATGGGTGCGCGGCCTGGACCCCACCCGCTCTGTGGATCATGCCAGTGGTTGGTTCGACCAGGGAGGCGGGGACTACCAGAGTCAGCACATCTACGGTGTGCGGCTGAAGCGCAAAGGGGCGGACAACCGCGCATTTGTGATCTCCGAGTTCGGTGGGTACAGCCTGAGGGTGCCGGAGCATCTCTGGGACGCGAAGCGGAAGTTCGGCTACCGGTTCTACGACACGCCCGAGGCGCTGACCGCTGCCTACATGTCCTTGCTGGAGGAAGAGGTGCTGCCGCTCATCCCGCAAGGACTGGCGGCAGCGGTGTACACACAGACAGCCGATGTCGAGATCGAGATCAACGGCTACCTGACGTACGACCGGCGGGTGGAGAAAATGCCAGCGGAGCGCCTGGAGGAGACGCACAAAAGGATCATCGCGGCGCTCTGAGGGCCAGCGCACGCTCTGACCGCGCCGCACACCAGAGAAAGTTTGGGCGCGGTCGGGGACCGCGCCCAATCCTGGCGACTACATCCCAATGCCACGGGAGTACAGAAGATACATCCCGGCGACGTACACCACGATCAGGAAGAGCGCATCCAGTTCGATGAACAACACCCGCCGCTCCAGCCGGGCCAGGT
>DAOTYX010000009.1:0-28284 GCA_034434635.1 Anaerolineae bacterium
GTGCGCGGGGCGTGCAGGATGGTGATGCGCTGCCACTGCCCGTGGCGCAGCAGCCCTGCCGGGCCGAAGGCCGGTCGGCGGTCGGTGACGATCTCTTCCTGGATGCGACGCCGGGCGGCGGGGTCGCGCAACAGGGCGACGATTTGGGCTTCCCCTTGATCTTGGATGTGCTGTGGCAGCGCGTCGGCCAGCGCTGGGGCCAGGTCGGTATGGACGTCGTTATCTACCGTCACGTCCTGTCCGCGGGCGCGGGCCTCCTCCACCAGCCGCAGGTTGGCCGAGGCATCGCAGGGGGCGCCGAACTTGGGCGCGTTGTGGGAGATCTGCACCGGCAGTCCTGCCTGGCGCCCGATCTGGATCGCCTCGGCCACGGCGTCGAGGATGGTCTCCCGTTCGCCGCGGATGTGCGAGGCGTACAGCCCGCCGTAGCGGGCGACGATGCGGCAGAGGGTCACGATCTCTTCGGTCGCGGCGAAGCAGCCGGGAGGGTAGACCAGGCCGGTGGACATGCCGAAGGCCCCGGCCCGCATCGCCTCGTCCAGCAACCGTTCCATGCAGGTCATCTCCTGGCGGGTCGGCGCGCGGTCGGCGAAGCCCATCGCCGTGACGCGCAGGGCGCCGTGCCCTACCAGCGCGGCGATGTTGATGCCCAGCCCTCCCTCCTGGAGGGCGTGCAGGTACTCGGCGAAGGTGCGCCACTGCCAGGTGACCCCCGGCGCTCCGGCATGGGGTCCCCACCAGGCGCGCATCATCTCCAGGTGGCCATCGTCCAGCGGGGCGGGGGAAAGCCCGCAGTTGCCGATGACCTGGGTGGTCACCCCCTGACGGACCGCGCTCTCTGCCGGGCGGTTGATGAGGATGGAGAGGTCGGAGTGGGTGTGGACGTCCACGAAGCCCGGCGTGACGAAGCGCCCGGCGGCGTCGAGGGTGCGTTCAGCCCGCAGCGTGCCCGGCGGGGCAATGACCGCCACCCGCCCCCGGCGGATGCCCAGGTCTCCGTAGAACCACGGGTTGCCGCAGCCGTCCACGATGCGGCCGTTCGTCACCGCGAAATCCAGCCCCATTGTTCCTCCGTGAGGGCGCGATGGTCGCGTCGGGCGCCGCTGGGAGACCGCGCCCAGGGGCGCGTCCCCCGTGGGGGGCGCGGTCAGGAGACCGCGCCATACGGTAGGTTCATCGCGCCGCGGCGCGTTTCATGCGTTCCTTGTAGGCCTTCGTGTAGCGCATGGCGTATTCGTCGCGGCCCAGCAGCAGGTCGGTTGCCAGGATCGCCGGGCGGACCTTGGCCGCGTCCACGATGGGGCAGTTGACCCCCTCGCGGATGGCCAGGGTGAGGAAGGCCCAGTTGATGACCTCCCGTTCCGGCAGGCCGAAGGAGACGTTGCTGGCTCCCAGGGTCATGTTGACGCCCAGTTCCTCGCGCACCAGGCGGATGGCCTCCAGCGTGACCCGGCTGGCCTGCGCATCTGCCCCCACGGTCAGCGCCAGGCAGTCAATGACCACGTCGGCGCGGGGGATGCCCAGCGCCTCGGCCCGCTCGACGATCTTGCGCGCCACGGCCAGCCGCTTCTCTGGGGTGGGGGGGATGCCCTCGTCGTCCATCGTCAGGCCGATGACGGCGGTCTTGTACTCGGCCACCAGCGGCAGCACCTGTTGCAAGCGGGCCTCCTCGCCGTTGACCGAGTTGACCAGCGGCCGGCCTTCGGGCACCAGCGCGTAGTAGGTCTCCAGCGCGGCGCGCAGGGCGGCGATGTTGGGGCTGTCTATGCAGACCGGCACGGCGGGCACCGTCTCCACGACCAGGCGCACTGCCTGAGGCAGCAGGGCCACCTCATCCACGCCGGCTGCGCCCACGTTGACGTCCAGCACGTCCGCGCCGTCTGCCACCTGGTTCTGCGCCTCCTGGCGGATGATCTCCAGGTCGCCCGCGACCAGCGCAGCGGCCAGTCGTTTCTTGCCGGTGGGGTTGATGCGCTCGCCGATCAGTACGGTGGGCTTTTCTGGGGCAATGATAACGCTCTTACGGGCGCTTTTCAGAATGGTTTCCATGTTCTTTCTCCGAAGGGCGTAGAAGAACTGCAACTACAGGGGCGGCAGTCGGTCCATCCCCGCCGCCTGGGCTTGCCGCTCCACCAGGGCGCGCAGTTCGCGCTCCTGTTCGGGGGGCATCGGGGGTCGGCGGTAGGCGGCCAGGAGTTCCGCCACCCGCACGCGGGCGCGCTGGAAGGTGTCCAGGCGTCCGCCCTCCTCCCAGGCGCGGATCGAACCCCGGTCAATCACCGCCGAAGGCAGGTACTGCTCTTTGGCGAACAACTGCCGGGTGATCTTCTGCTTGAGGAAGTCCCCCTTGAAGTTGATGCCGGCGAACAGCGCCGTGGCCAGCGTCTCGGTGTGCACCTGCATGCCGGCCAGCAGCCGCTGGGCCATGCCGATGGCCTCGGCGTCCACCACCAGTTTCTCCGCGCTCTGACAGGCCAGGAAGTCGAGCATGCCGGCGCCGGAGACCATGTTGATGCCCGCCAGGGCGGCGATGATGGCCGTGACGCCGCTCTCCAGCCCGGCCTGGGCGTCCACGATCTTGGCGTCGCTGGCGGCCAGGTAGGTATGGGTTGGCAGGCCCAGGCTCTTGCCCACCTGGGCGTAGGCGGCGTCAATCATCGCCGTCTCCACTGCGCCCATCGGCGTCGTGCCGTGGCGCATGTCGAAGATGGCCGGCGCCCCGCCCCAGACGATGGGCGCGCCGGGCTGGGCCAGTTGATGGATGGCGATGCCGCTCAGGCACTCTGCGGCGTGCTGCACCACCGAGCCCAGCAGCGTCACCGGGGCGGCGGCTCCGGCCAGCGGCATCGAGACGATCTCCGCCGGCACCCTGGCCCGGGCCAGGTCCATCAGGTTCTGCGCGCCGAATTCGCTCCAGATGAGCGGCGGGGAGGGGCAGACGTCGAAGACCGCCAGCGGCGTGCGCGCCAGTTCCGCCCGCCCGCCAGCGAGGATGGCCAGCATGTCGAACATCACCTGCGTCGTCCGGGTGGAGAAGGCCCCCGTGATGACCGGCTTGGTCGAGTGCAGGAGGACCAGGTACAGGCGATACAGGTCGCCCACTGCCTTGGGCACTTCGTTGCAGACGACAGCGGTGGACTGGGCGGCGTACTGGGGGAGCATCTCCGCCACCTGCACCAGCCGCACCAGGTCGGCCGTGGTGGACGGGCGGTGCTCCAGCGTCTCCGGGTCGAGCACGTGGACGCCGGAGGAGCCGGGGTCGAAGTGCACCGCGTCGCCGCCGTAGCGCACGACCGGCTCGCCGGCGCGGTTGTGGAGGAAGAACTCGCCCGGCACTGTCTCCAGCGCCTGACGGACTACCCTCTCTGGGATGTGCGCTACCTGTTCCGTCTCATCCACCTGGGCGCCGGCGTCGGCCAGCAGGCGGCGTGCCTCCGGCGACTGCACCTTGATCCCTGGCGACATCAGCAGTTGGAAGGCCTCATCCAGCACCCGGGCGACCAGGTCGGGGGAGAGGAGTTCGATTTTTGGCTGCATGATCATTCTCCGTTCTGACCACAGACGACAGACGACAGACCACGCACCACGCACCACGGCCCCCTTCGGGTGCTCGTGGGGCAGGGGCGCTACGCGACGCTGGCGATGATGCGTCGGAACTCGGCGGAGAGGGTTGGGTCAAGCGGGTCGGGTTGATGGGTGGCCAGGATGCGGCGCGCCTCCTCGTGGGCCCACTCCCAGGCGCCGTCTTGCCGCTCTTCCCACACGTTATAGGGTCGGCGGTCGAAATAACGCGGCACCCACAGTTCGCGCATGTGCCGCTTGGTGTGCTTCTGACTCAGGAAGTTGCCCCCCGGCCCCACCGCGCGGATGGCGTCGAGAGCCAGGGTCTCGTCGTCCACGACGATGCCCTCCATCATCTTGCGGACGATGCCGAAGATCTCGCAGTCGAGCAGCATCTGCTCGTAGGACCAGATGCGGCTGCCGTGCAGCAGCCCCACGCCCAGTAGCATGTCGGACATGACGATGGAGGCCATGAAGGTGGAGAGGCTGTTCTCGATGCCGGCCTGCCAGTTGGCCGTCTTCGCGCCGGTGGCGAAGGAGCCCATCGAGAGCGGCACGTTGTAGAAGTCGGAGAGGACGTTGGTGGCCGCGCCGAACAGGAAGTCCTCCGGCCCGCCGCCGGTATAGCCGCCCGTGCGCAGGTCCATGACCGTCTGCGCGGCGGCGTAGAAGACCGGCGCGCCGGGGTAGGCCAGTTGGATGAGCGCCAGGCCGCTGATGACCTCGGCGTTGCCGACGACCAGGTTGCCGGCCAGGGTGGCCGGGGCGGTGGAGGCGCAGGAGGTCATGGTCATGAAGCCGGTCGGCAGGCCGAACTCGGCGGCGACCAGCGCGGCGTCCAGGCTCCCGCCGTCGTGGCCCAGCGGCGGGGCGGTGCATTCCATCACCGAGAGTACCGGGCGCTGGCGGAGCGCCTCCTTCCCGCCGACGATGGCCGCGGCCATCTCCACCGCCGCGCGCGCCTCCCGCTCGGAGTAGATGCTTTCCGTCTGCGCGTGCTTGGTGGAGTTCTCCCAGATGGCGGCCAGTTCCCACAGGCTGCGCGTCTGGGGGGGATAATCCTGCGCGGAGACGGCGACCCAGTGGAAGGCGACCTCCTCGGTGTAGTCGCCCACGCGGGCGATGTCGGCCACGTCCTGCAGGCAGGAGCGGCGCCGCTGGCCGCTCTCCAGGTCGAGCACCTCCACACCGCAGCCGTCGGTGCCGACGAAGACGTGGTTGCCGTCCAGCGGCAGGTCCTGCGCCGGGTCCCGCGCCGCCAGAATGTACGCGGGCGGGGCCTTCTTGAGCGCCTCTTCGATGAGGTGGCCGGGGGCCTTGACCACCGTGCTCTCGCGGTCCACCTGCGCGCCATGGGCGGCCCAGATGTCGAGCGCGCGCTCGGAGGGGAAGCGCACCCCCACCGACTCGATCACGTCGAGCGTGGCGGTGTGGATGCGACGCACATCCTCGGGGCTGAGGATCTCCAGGCGCAGGCGGGGGTTGGTGATGGACTGAATGTTGCGGGCCATTGCTGCCCCCTACGCGCCGACCAGCTGCCTGGCCACGGCCACCGCGCCGATGGCGTCTTCGCTGTAGCCGTCGGCGCCGATCTCATTCGCCCAGCCGCGCGTCACCGGTGCGCCGCCGACCATCACCTTGACCTGCGGGCGCAGGCCGGCCTCCTCCAGCGCCTCGATGACGTCCTTCTGGCGCACCATCGTCGTCGTCAGCAGCGCGCTCAGGCCGACGATGTTCGCCTTGACCTCCTGCGCCTTCTCCACGAACCGGGCGATGGGCACGTCCACCCCCAGGTCATACACCTGGAAGCCACTGGCGGAGAGCATCGTCGCCACCAGAGTCTTGCCGATGTCGTGGATGTCCCCTTCGACGGTGCCGATCACCACCTGGCCGAGCATCTCCCGATGGGTACCACGGCGGGCCATCTCCGGTTCAAGGATCGCCACAGCGGCCTTCATCACCTCGCCAGCCAGCACCAGGTCGGGCAGGAACATCTCACCGCAGGCGAACTGGTCGCCCACCGTGTTCACCCCGACGACGAAGCCTTCGTTGATCGCTGCCAGCGGGTCTATGCCCTGTGCCAGGGCCTGACGGGCCAGTTCTTCGGCCAGTTCGACCTCGCCGTCAATGACGCTCTGGGCCATCTTCTGGAAGAGTTCTGTGCTCATGCTGTCCTCCCTAATGTGTGGATTGAAAGGGCCGGTCTGTGGGTGACGGACCACGGACGACGGACCACGGACGACCGACGACGGACCACGGACGACTGACCACGGCCAGTGGCTCGATACCCGTGGTCTGTGGTCTGTCGTCTGTGGTCGGATTCTAGCACACCTCGAAGCGGATGTCAAGTTTGGGTTCGAAAAACGAAGTTGAGGGCTTGTCAATGGTCGAATCGTGTGGTAGAATAGGTTCAGGGGTTCGATAAGCGCAAAGTCAGGAGGAGGAAAATGGGTAACGAGGGACGCGTGGGGGCGGAGGTGCAGCCGCCGCGGGCGGAGTTGGACGAACTGGACCGGCTGATCCTGCATGCGCTGCAGGCGGACGGGCGCACCCCCTTCACCCAGATCGCCAAGCAGGCTGGCGTCTCGGAGGCCACCATCCGTGGCCGCTACCGCAACCTGGTCGAGCAGGGCATCGTGCGCACGGTGGGCATCGTGGACCCCTACGCGCTGGGGTTCGATGCGCCAGCGATCATCGGCGTTTCGGTGGAGCCAGGACGACTGGACGTGGTGGCTGAGGCGATCTCCGCCCTGCCGGAGGTGAGCTACCTGGTGATGACCCTGGGCGGCTTCGACCTGGTGCTGGAGGTCTTCTGCCGCGACCTGCCTGACCTGACCAACTGGCTGACGCAGCGGCTCCACTCCATCCCCGGCGTGCGCAGCACCCAGACCTTGATGATCGCCCGCAGTTACAAACTCAGCTATCGCTGGTCACCTGACCTGAAGATGGAGACCCAGAATCCAGGAGGAGACCTATGAGCAAGATGTGTATTGGTGTCCGTCGCGAGGACAAGAGCGAATGGGAGCGGCGGGTGCCTGTCACGCCACAGGATGCCCGCTGGCTGAAGGAGCAGCACGGCATTGACGTCTATGTCCAGCCTTCCCCGATCCGTGTCTTCAAAGAAGACGAGTTCATCCAGGCTGGCGCGGTGGTCCAGGAGGACCTCTCCATCTGCCCCATTGTCGTCGGGGTCAAAGAGATTCCGCCCGATCTCTTCCAGCCGGGCAAGACCTACATCTTCTTCGCTCACGTGATCAAGGGACAGCCCTACAACATGCCGATGCTACGGCGGCTGATGGAACTGGGCTGCAACCTGATCGAGTACGAGAAGGTGACGGACGAGCGGGGCCGTCGGCTCATCTTCTTCGGCCACTACGCCGGCCTGGCCGGGATGATCGAGACGCTGTGGGCGTTGGGGCAGCGGCTGGACTGGGAGGGCATCGCCAACCCGTTCTCCGCGCTGCGCAACACCTACACCTACCGCGACCTGGCCGAGGCGAAGGAGGCGGTGGCAGCGGTGGGCGAGCGGATTCGCAAAGAGGGTCTGCCGCCGGAGGTCTGTCCGCTGATCACCGCGGTCACCGGTTACGGCAACGTCGCGGGCGGGGTGATGGAGATCCTCAACCTGCTGCCGGTCCAGGACATCGCCCCGGCGGACATCCCCGCACTGGCCCAGAGCCGGGACTTCTCCCGCCACGTCATCTACCGCGCGGTGTTCAAGGAAGAGCATCTGGTGGAGCCGATCTCTCCCGATCACCGCTTCGAATTGCAGGATTACTATCAGCACCCCGAAAAATACCGCGGCGTCTTCGAGCGGTACGTGCCGTACCTGACGATGATCGTCAACTGCGTCTACTGGGATAAGCGGTACCCGCGCGAGGTGACCAAGCAGTACCTGCGGGAACTCTACAGCGCCGGCCAGCCGCGCCTGCGGGTAGTGGGGGACATCTCCTGCGACATCGAGGGCTCCATTGAGTTCACCGTCCGCTCCACGGAGGTGGACAACCCCGTCTATGTCTACAACCCCTTCACTGGCGAGACCACCGACGGCGTCGCCGGGGTGGGGCCGGTGGTGATGGCGGTGGACATCCTGCCCAGCGAACTGCCGCGCGACGCCTCGGTCTACTTCAGCGGCGTGTTGCGCGAGTTCCTGCCCATTATCGCCCGCGCCGATTTCTCCGTGCCCTTCGAGCAACTCGACCTCCCGCCGGAGATCAAGCGTGCGGTCATTGTCTACCACGGCGAACTGACGCCGGATTACCGTTACATCGAACAGTACCTGAAAAACGTCTAGGAGAAGGATGTGATGAAGAAGATACTCGTTCTCGGCGCCGGACTGGTCGTCAACGCTCACGTGCAGTACCTGCTCAGCCAGCCGGACTTTCACGTCACCGTGGCCAGCCGCACGGTCAGCAAGGCGGAGGAGATCATCAAGGGCCACCCACGGGGCGTCGCCCGGCAGGTGGACTCGAACGACGAGGCAGCGGTGGAGGCGCTGGTGCGCGAGGCCGACCTGGCGGTCAGCCTGCTGCCCTACGTCTATCACCCGATGGTCGCCCGGCTGTGCGTCAAGCACCGCAAGCACATGGTCACCACCTCCTACGTCAAGGAGGCGATGGCCCAGTTGGACGATGACGCGAAGCGGGCTGGTGTCATCCTGCTCAACGAGATCGGCGTGGACCCCGGTATTGACCACATGTCGGCCATGCGTGTCATCCACCGCGTGCAGCGGAACGGTGGCAAGATCGTCGGCTTTTCTTCCTATTGCGGGGGGCTGCCCGCGCCGGAGGCCAATACCAACCCCTTCGGCTACAAGTTCTCCTGGAGCCCGCGCGGCGTCCTCCTGGCAGGCAAGAACCCCGCTCACTACCTGAAGGACGGCAAAGAGGTCTTCATCCCCGGCGAAGAACTGTTCGACCACTACTGGCCGGTGTACATTGACGTGGAAGGGAAGCGCACCGAATTCGAGGGCTACCCCAACCGGGACAGCATGCCCTACATCCAGACCTATGGCATCCAGACCACCCGCACGATGTTCCGCGGCACGCTGCGCAACGTGGGGTGGTGCCAGACCATGCGCAAGATCGCCCAGTTGGGCCTGCTGGACGAACAGGAGCGGGACGACATCGCCGGCCTGACCTTCGCTCAGTTCACCGCCCGCCTCATCGGCAGCCGCGGCGACCTGCGGCGCGATCTGGCCGCCTATCTGGGCGTTGCGCCGGACTCGCGTGTCATGTCCAACCTGGAGTGGCTGGGCCTGCTGAGCGATGACCCGCTGCCGCTGCAGAAGGGCGCCCCGATTGACATCCTGACCGCGCGCATGCTGGAGAAGATGCAGTACCAGCCGGGCGAGCGGGATATGCTCATCATGCAGCATCAGTTCCTGGCCGAGTACCCCGATCACAAGGAGAAAATCGTCTCGACGATGGTGGACTTCGGCATCCCTGGCGGCGACACCTCGATGAACCGCACCGTGGGCCTGCCGGCGGCCATCGGCGTGCGGATGATCCTGGAGGGCAAGATCAACCTGACCGGTGTGCAGATCCCCGTCGTGCCCGAGATCTACGAGCCGGTGCTGGATGAACTGGAGCAGATGGACATCCGGCTGGTGGAGCAGTGGCAGCGGGTGGATGGTGAGGAGTGGAAGTTGGAGGTCGGGGGTTAGAGGTTGGAGGTTGGAAGTTGGAAGTTGGACCAGCAGGTAATGCCCTTGTGAGGAGGAAACGATGAGCGGCAATACACCACCTGCCCCGTGGAACGATGTCTCCTGGGAAGAGTGGAACGACTGGCACTGGCAGATTCGTAACCGCATCACCACCGTCGAGGAACTGGCGCGGGTGATCCACCTGACCGATCAGGAACGCCAGGTGATCGAACATTCGCTCAACACCCTGCGTATGGCCATCACCCCCTACTACGCCAGCCTGATGGACCCCGATGACCCCACCTGCCCCATCCGCATGCGCGCCGTGCCCACGATCCTGGAGACGCACATCAGCCCCGAGGACCAGGTAGACCCGTTGCACGAAGATACCGACTCCCCGGTGCCCGGGCTGACCCATCGCTATCCCGACCGGGTGTTGTTCCTGGTCACGGACCAGTGCTCGATGTACTGCCGGCACTGCACCCGTCGTCGCATCGCTGGCGAGACGGATATGCCGCGTTCCGATAAGGAGATCGAGGCAGCCATCGCCTACATCCGCGAGACCCGCTCGGTGCGCGACGTGCTGCTGAGCGGCGGCGACCCCTTCACCCTCTCCACCGAGCGCCTGGAGTCCATCATCGCCCGGCTGGCCGAGATTCCCCACGTGGAGATCATCCGCTACGGGACCGCCGTGCCGGTGGTCATGCCCCAGCGCATCACCGAAGAACTGGTGACGATGCTGAAGAAGTACCAGCCGGTGTGGATCAACACCCACTTCAACCACCCCAAGGAGATCACGCCGGAGTCGAAGCGCGCCCTGGCGATGCTGGCCGACAGCGGCTTCGTGTTGGGCAACCAGTCGGTGCTGCTCAAGGGGGTGAACGATTGCCCCTACATCATGAAAGAGTTGGTACAGCGCCTGGTGCAGAACCGCGTGCGGCCCTACTACCTGTACCAGTGTGACCTCTCGCGGGGGATCGCTCACTTCCGCACTTCGGTGGGCAAGGGGATCGAGATCATCGAGCATCTGCGCGGCCACACCTCCGGGTTCGCCGTGCCCCAGTTCATCGTGGACGCGCCCGGTGGCGGCGGCAAGACGCCGGTAGGCCCCAACTACGTCCTCAGTTACAGCGACCGCACGGTGATCCTGCGCAACTATGAGGGCGTGATCGCCAAGTACGTCGAGCCGGAGGACAACCGTTCGGCGGGTTGCCCCAGCGATTGCCATATCTGCGAGCAGCGTCGGCAGCGCGGCCTCGACCAGCCGAAGGTCGGGCTGGAGCGGCTCTTCGGCGGCGAAGCGGAGGGCCTGGAGCCGGCTGACCTGGCGCGGCGGCAGCGGGGCACGAAGAAGTCAGCACCTTAAGCGGATTGAGCGGATTGCACCGAGGCGAGCCGCCCTGAGCGGAGTCACAGGGCGGCTCGCCTCGGCTTGTGTGAGACCTTCCCGCCCACTTTGACGAAATCGCCTCCTCATGTTATAATGTATCGTCTCACAGGCTTCCGATGCCTGTCATTACGTGTTGCCTTTCAGAGGGGAGGGGCATGGCTTCTTCGCTTTTGTTGCCAAGTAAGTCCTACGGCCGGATTGCTGCGTCGGTCCCGTTGCCGGCGCTGATCGAGGTCCAGCTGGACTCTTTCCGCTGGGTCAAAGAAGAGGGGTTGCGTGAACTCTTCGCCGAGATCTCTCCCATCGAGAGTTACAACGGCACCCTGCGCCTCCACTTCCCCAGTTCGAAGCCCGAATCCGCCCAGTTCAACCTGGGGTATCGCTTCGGCCCCCCTCCTTACTCTCAGGAAGAGTGCCTCGAGCGGGACGTGACCTACGCCGCCCCGCTGTACGTGGATGTCGCCCTGGAGAACCGCGAGACGGGCGAGATCATGAAGACCGACATCTTCCTGGGCGACTTCCCGCTGATGACGGAGAATGGCACCTTCATCATCAACGGCACCGAGCGGGTGGTGGTCAGCCAGCTGATCCGCTCCCCCGGCGTCTACTTCGACGTCGAGGAGGATCGCGCCACGGGCCGGCGGCTGTGTATGGCCAAACTGATCCCCGACCGCGGCGTGTGGATGGAGTTCGAGAGCCGCAAGACCGGCTACATCATCCTGAAGTTCAACCGCAAGCGCATCGTGCCGGTCACCATCTTCCTCCGGGCGCTGGCCGCCGTCGAGGACGGCACCTCCAGTGACCTGCTCAAGGACGGCTCGACCGAGGAGATCCTCGGCCTCTTCGCCGACGTGGATACCCTGCCTGACCTGCAATGGATCGCCACTACGCTGCGCCAGGAGCCGGCCTGGGAGCAGCGCGACGGCCGTTCCATCGCCCAGGAGGCGCTACTGGAGTTCTACCGCCGCATGCGCCCCGGCGACCCGTCCACGCTGGAAAACGCCCACGAGTTCCTGGTCTCCCAACTGTTCGACGAGCACCGCTACGACCTCCAGGGGGTGGGGCGGTACAAACTGAACCAGCGGCTGCGCCTCGATTTCTCGCAGAACCAGCGCACCATCACCAAGCAGGACATCGTCGCCCTGATCCGCCAGATGATCCGCATCAACAACGGCGTGGACGACGCGGACGACATTGACCACCTGGGCAATCGGCGGGTCAAGACGGTCGGGGAACTGATACAGAACAAGATGCGCGTCGGCCTGCGACGCATGGAGCGGGTGGTCAAAGAACGCATGTCCATCCGCAGCGAGGACGAGCCGTTCACTCCCGTCAACCTGATCAATATCCGCCCGGTGGTCGCGGCCCTGCGCGAGTTCTTCGGCTCCAGCCAGTTGTCCCAATTCATGGAGCAGACCAACCCGCTGGCCGAACTGACCCACAAGCGTACCCTCTCCGCCCTCGGCCCGGGTGGGCTGCGCCGCGAGCGGGCCGGCTTTGAGGTGCGCGACGTCCACCACTCCCACTATGGCCGCATCTGCCCCATCGAGACCCCGGAAGGCCCCAACATCGGCCTCATCGGTCGCCTGGCGACTTACGCCCGTGTCAACCCCTTCGGTTTCGTCGAGACCCCCTACCACCGTGTCGTGCGCACGGTGCCGAACACGGTGGAGGCGCTGGTCGGCGAGACGGTGCGGGAAGCGGTGGTGGATCCGGAGACGGGGGAGCAGTTAGCTGCCCCTGGTACGGAGATCACCCCCGAACTGGCGCAGCGCATCGCCGCCTGTGACCTGCCCGACGGCGTGCCGGTTGTCCCCCATGTCGTGGACGAGGTGGTCTACCTGACCGCCGACGAGGAAGAGCATTACACCATCGCTCAGTCCACCGCCGAACTGGACGAGAAGGGACACTTCCTGCAGGAGCGCGTCTCCGTGCGTCGCGGCGAGGACTTCCTCTGGGTCACCCCTGAGCATGTGGACTACATTGATGTGGCCCCCTGCCAGATCGTGGGCGTCTCGGCGGCGCTGATCCCCTTCCTGGAGCACGACGACGCCAACCGTGCGCTGATGGGTTCCAACATGCAGCGCCAGGCGGTGCCGTTGATCCAGCCGGAGGCCCCGCTGGTCATCACCGGCATCGAGCGCGCGGCAGCGGAGGACTCCGGACAGGTGGTGCTGGCGCGCGCCCCCGGCGAGGTGGTCAGCGTCACGGGGGATGCGGTGACCGTTCTGGAGGAGGACGGCCAACGGCGCACCTACCCCCTCTCCCGTTTCCGTCGTTCCAACCAGTCCACCTGCATTGACCAGTGGCCGGTCGTCTTCAAAGGCCAACGGGTCAAAGCGGGCGATGTGCTGGCCGACAGTTCGTCCACCCACGGCGGAGAACTGGCCCTGGGGCATAACGTCCTTTGTGCCTTCATCTCCTGGGAGGGCGGCAACTTCGAGGACGCCATCCTCATCAGCGAAAGCCTGATCCGTGAGGATAAGTTCACTTCGATCCACATCGAGAAGCACGAGGTCGAGGCGCGGGACACCAAACTTGGCCCGGAGGAGATCACCCGCGATATCCCCAACGTGGGCGAGGATGCGCTGAAGGACCTGGACGAGGAAGGCATCATCCGCGTCGGGGCGGAGGTCGGCCCCTCCGACATCCTGGTCGGCAAGATCACCCCCAAGGGGGAGAAGGAACTCACCCCCGAGGAGAAACTTCTGCGCGCCATCTTCGGCGAGAAGGCCCGCGAGGTGCGCGACACCAGCCTGCGTATGCCCCACGGCGAGCGCGGCAAAGTGATGGACGTGAAGATCTTCGACCGGGACGAGTACCGCGACCTGCCCGCCGGGGTGGAGCGGATGGTGCGCACCAGCGTGGCGCAGATTCGCAAGATCACCGAGGGGGACAAGATGGCCGGCCGCCACGGCAATAAGGGGGTCATCTCCCGCGTCCTGCCGATCGAGGACATGCCCTTCCTGGCCGACGGCACGCCGGTGGAGATGATCCTCAACCCCCTGGGCGTCCCAGGACGCATGAACATCGGCCAGGTGATGGAGACGCACCTGGGGTGGGCGGCCAGCCGCCTGGGCTTCCGGGCCATTACCCCGGTCTTCGATGGCGCCAGCGAGGACCAGATCGCTGCCGAACTGGCCCGCGCCTGGCTGATTGACCGCGCCTGGCACGAGATCTCCGAACGGGCCTGGGCCTGGCTCAAGGCACAGGATTATCCGCTCGACAGTCTGACCAACGACGACGAGGCGCGCCTGCTGTATATCCTCTCCTGGCTGGGCGATCGCCCGGTGGATTCGGAACGGCTGGTGGCCGACCCGATCTACGCCCGCCGCACCGTGCTGCGGGAATGGCTGAGGGAACGCGGCTACGACCCGGACGGTCTGCTCTCCTTCGAGGATGACCCCTCCTCTATGGCCGAGCGGCGAGTGAAGGAACGGGCTGCGCGCCTGGCCTGCCTGCGCATCTGGCTGGATGACCAGGGGCGGGACGTGAGCGGCCTGTCGGATGAGGAAGTGGACGCGCTGGCCGTGCGGGTGAGCCAGGAGATCAATCTCCCCCTGCCCACCTTCGGCAAGGTGATCCTCTACGACGGCAAGACTGGCCTGCCTTTTGACCAGCCGGTGACGGTGGGCATGATCTACATGATGAAACTGGCTCACCTGGTGGAGGACAAAGTCCACGCTCGTTCTACCGGTCCCTATAGCCTGGTCACCCAGCAGCCGCTGGGGGGCAAGGCGCAGTTCGGCGGTCAGCGCTTCGGCGAGATGGAGGTCTGGGCGCTGGAAGCCTACGGCGCTGCCCACACGCTTCAGGAGATGCTCACCATCAAGTCGGACGACGTGCAGGGGCGCGTGCACACCTACGAGGCCATCGTCAAGGGAGAGTCCATCAGCGAGCCCGGCGTGCCGGCTTCCTTCCGCGTGTTGGTCAAGGAATTGCAGAGCCTGGGGCTGGCCGTCGAAGCGGTGACCGAAGATGGCGAGGTCATCCGTTTTGGCCGCGAGGAGACTCGCCCCCGTCCCCCCAGGCTGGCGATGGGGTTGTTGGACCTTGGGGTGAGCGGTGAGCCGTTTGACTAAAAACGGCTCCTGTGGTAGAATGCCCGGACGTGTGAAAGGCAGCAGCCATATCCCCTGCTGCCAGAAGTTGACAACGACCTGAGTGTCAAGGAGGCCATCGGCAGGGTGGATGGCCTTCTTGAGTGAGTTTTTCAGGGAGGAGACGTGCCTACTATCAACCAGTTGGTCCGTGAGGGGCGCAAGCCGCGACGCAAGAAGTCAAAGGCGCCGGCGTTGCAGTATACCTTCAACTCCTATAAGCAGCGACGCATGCGTCAGCCCAAGGGTGCGCCGCAGAAGCGTGGCGTCTGCACTCAGGTGCGTACCATGACGCCGAAGAAGCCGAACTCGGCGCTGCGCAAGATCGCCCGCGTGCGCTTGAGCAACGGCACCGAGGTCACGGCCTACATCCCTGGCGAAGGGCATACGCTGCAGGAACACTCGGTCGTGCTGGTGCGCGGCGGTCGCGTGAGGGACCTGCCCGGCGTGCGCTACCACGTGATTCGCGGTGCGTTGGACTCCACCGGGGTGGCCAATCGGCAGCAGCAGCGCTCCAAGTACGGCAGCAAGAGGCCCAAGAAGTAGGCCGGTGTGCGGTCAGACTATCAGGAAGGCGAGAGGTAGATGTCGAGACGGGGTCAACCACCGAAGCGGAAGGTCGAGGCCGACCAGCGCTACAATAGCCCGCTGATCTCTCAATTTATCGGGAAGATCATGCGCGACGGCAAGAAGAGCCTGGCCACGCGGATCATGTACCAGTCGCTGGCCATAGCCGAGGAGCGGACTCACCGCCCTGGCCTGGAGGTCCTGGAGGAGGCCGTGCGCAACGTCTCCCCGCTGCTGGAGGTGAAGCCGCGGCGCGTGGGCGGGTCCACTTACCAGATCCCTATGGAGGTACCGCCGGATCGGCAGGTCAGCCTGGCTATCCGCTGGATCCTGGCTGCGGCCCGCAGCCGCGCCGGCAAGTCCATGGCAGAGAAACTGGCCGCCGAGTTGGTTGACGCCTCTGCCAAGACCGGAGCGGCGATCAAGAAGCGGGAGGACACGCACAGGATGGCGGAAGCCAACCGCGCCTTCGCCCACTACCGGTGGTAGACACGCAGTACGTAGGACGCGTCACGTGTTGCGTGCGGCGTGGTGCGTAGTGCGTGTTGCGTAGATGGAAGGCAATCCAGCGCTCGAACGGGTTCGCAATATCGGTATCATCGCCCACATTGACGCGGGCAAGACGACGACCACCGAGCGGGTGCTCTTTTACACGGGACGTACACATCGGATGGGGACGGTTGACGAAGGGACAACCGTCACCGACTGGATGATCCAGGAGCGCGAGCGGGGCATCACCATCACCGCCGCGGCGGTAACCTGTTTCTGGCTGGATCACCAGATCAACATCGTGGATACACCGGGGCACATTGACTTCACCGCCGAGGTGCAGCGCAGCCTGCGCGTCCTCGATGGGGGAGTCGTGGTCTTCGACGCAGTGGCTGGCGTCGAGCCGCAGTCGGAGACCGTCTGGCGACAGGCCCGTTCCTTCGGTGTGCCGCTGATCGCGTTCATTAACAAAATGGATAAGTTGGGCGCCGACTTCAGCCATGCGGTGGAGACGATCCGCCAGCGGTTGGACGCTGAACCGGTGATGCTCCAATGGCCTATCGGCCGGGAGTCTTCCTTCCGCGGCGTCGTGGATCTGCTGGAGATGCACGCCGTGGTCTGGGTGGACGATCTGGGCAAGGAGCCTCAGATCGCCCCGATCCCTGCCGAACTGCTGGAGGAGGTCTCCTCCCTGCGCGAGCGGATGGTCGAGCAGATCGTCGAGACGGATGACGGCCTGACCGCCCGCTACCTGGAGGGGATGGAGATCAGCCCGGCGGAACTGCGCAAGGCGTTGCGGGCCGCCACGCTGCGAGGCAGCCTGACCCCGGTGTTGTGCGGCTCGGCGCTGCGTAACAAGGGGGTCCAGCCGCTGCTCGACGCGGTGGTGGAGTACCTGCCGTCGCCGCTGGACGTGCCGCCAGTGGAGGGGACGAACCCCTACACCGGCAAAACCGAGCGCCGTCCCGCCGATGAGGCCGCCCCACTGGCAGCGCTGGCCTTCAAGATCGCCAGCGACCCCTACGTGGGTCGTCTCACTTACCTGCGCATCTACTCCGGCAAACTGAAACTCGGCTCGACGGTCTATAACCCCGGCAAACAGCAGAAGGAGCGCGTGAACCGACTCCTGCGCATGTTCGCCCACGACCGTGAGGAAGTGAAGGAACTGGGCGCGGGCGACATCGGTGCAGTGGTGGGATTGAAGCATACGTTCACCGGCGATACGCTCTGTACCCCCAGCGCCCCCATCATCCTGGAGTCTATCTCCTTCCCCGAACCGGTCGTCTTCGTGGCTATTGAGCCGCGCACCGCGGCGGATCAGGAGCGCATGAACGAGGCGCTCCAGCGGTTGATGGAAGAAGACCCCACCTTCGTGGTGCGCACCGACGAGAACACCGGTCAGACCATCCTCTCCGGCATGGGCGAGTTGCACCTGGAAATCCTGGCGGATCGCCTGGTGCGGGAGTTCCACGTCGAGGGGAAGATCAGCCGGCCGCGGGTAGCCTACCGGGAGACGGTGACCGGCACCGCCGAGGCGGAGGGGCTGTTCGACCGGCTCACCGGCGGCACCCCTCAGTACGGGTGGGTGCGCCTGGCGGTGGAGCCGCTCCCCTCAGGTGGAGGCTTCGTCTTCGAGGACCGCACCAGAGGGCAGACCCTCCCTCCGGCTTTCGTCCGCGCGGTGCAGGAGGGTTGCCGGGAGTCTATGGACAGCGGCGTGTTGGCCGGCTACCCGCTGGTAGATGTGAAGGTGACCTTGCTCGAGGGGGAGTGGGATGAGGAGACCTCCTCGGAGGTGGCCTTCAAGGTCGCGGGGTCGCAGGCCTTCCGCCGCGCGGTGGAAGGGGCCGCACCGGTGTTGCTGGAGCCGATGATGCGGCTGGAGGTTGTGGTGCCCGAAATGTTCACCGGTGAGGTGCTGGGCGAACTGAACGCCCGGGGGGCCAATATCCGCGCGATTGAGCCGCGCGCCGGCGGCCTGCAGGTGCTCTCCGCCCTGGCCCCGCTGGCCAGGATGTTCGGTTACGCGACCACCCTGCGCTCGCTCACCCAGGGACGCGGCACCTTCACGATGGAGTTCCATCACTACGCGCCGGTGGACGCAGAACGAATGGAAGCCATCTTACATGGTGGCACTTGGTAGAAGACGCTCTCGCAGCGCGGGAGTTGTTCTCCAAACCCTGGCGGGCCGGAGAATGACTCCGGCCCGCTGCTTTCGAGTTCGTGATCCGTAGCCATGAAGATCGAGAGAGGAGGAAAAAATGGCTAAGCCGAAGTTCGTACGTGAGAAGCCACACGTCAACGTGGGCACCATTGGGCATATTGACCACGGCAAGACCACATTGACCGCGGCTATCACCAAGGTGCTGGCGCTCAAGGGACAGGCCCAGTACCAGTCCTATGATCAGGTCGCCAAGGCGGATGCCAAGATGTTCCGCCGCGACGCGACGAAGATCCTGACCGTGGCTATCGCGCACGTTGAGTACGAGACCGAATCCCGTCACTATGCTCACGTGGACTGCCCCGGCCACCGCGACTACATCAAGAACATGATCACCGGCGCGGCGCAGATGGACGGCGCGATCCTGGTCGTCTCCGCGGCCGACGGCCCGATGCCGCAGACCCGCGAGCATGTCCTCCTGGCGCGCCAGGTGGACGTGCCGGCCATCGTCGTCTTCCTCAACAAGGTTGACCTGATGGAGGACGAGGAACTGCTGGAACTGGTGGAACTGGAACTGCGCGAGCTGCTCGACTCCTACGGCTTCCCCGGCGACGAGACCCCCATCGTGCGCGGCTCGGCCATCCGGGCGCTGCAGTCTACCAGCACGGACCCGAACGCCCCGGAGTACCAGTGCATCTGGGAACTCATGCGCGTGGTGGACAACTACATTCCCACCCCCACCCGCGATGAGGACAAGCCCTTCCTGATGTCCATCGAGGACGTCTTCAGCATCAAGGGGCGCGGGACCGTGGTCACCGGTCGCGTGGACCGCGGGACGCTGGTGCCGATGACGGAGGTGGAGATCGTCGGTCTGCACGAGAAGCCGATCAAGACCGTCGTCACCGACATGGAGATGTTCCGCAAGAAGCTGGACAAGGTGGTGGCGGGCGACAACGCTGGTCTGCTGCTGCGCGGCATCGGCCGCGACGAGGTAGCCCGCGGCATGGTGGTGGCCAAGCCTGGCTCCATCACCCCGCACAAAGCCTTCGAGGCCAGCGTCTACGTCCTGCGCCAGGACGAGGGTGGTCGCCACAAGGCCTTCTTCAGCGGCTACCGCCCGCAGTTCTACATCCGCACCACCGACGTGACCGGCGAGATCACCCTGCCAGCGGGCGTGGAGATGGTCATGCCCGGGGATAACGTGACCCTGCAGGTGAAGTTGATCGAGCCCGTGGCCATCGAGCAGGGCTCCCGCTTCGCCGTCCGCGAGGGTGGCCTGACCGTCGGCGCGGGCGTGGTCACCAAGATTCTCGACTAGACGAGGCAACATGGCCAAGCAGAGGATCCGCATCCGTCTCAAGGCATACGATCACCGCGTGCTCGACGACTCCGCCAAGCGTATCGTCGAGGCGGCGGAACGGTCTGGCGCAACGGTGGTGGGGCCGGTCCCGCTGCCGGTCTCTATCGAGCGCTTCACGGTGCGTCGCTCTACATTCATCGACAAGGACTCACACGAGCACTTCGAGATTCGCACTCACAAGCGGTTGATTGACGTGGTGGAACCGGACAGCAAGACGATTGACACGTTGATGCGGCTGAACCTGCCGGCTGGGGTGGACATCGAGATCAAACTGTAAGGTGAGAGGGGTGCCAGGCACCTTGTCCAGGGGCCTGGCACCTGAACCGAGCCGTATGGGATGATGAGGCCTGACCAGGGGCCGGCAGTCCCACAGAGGAGAATGAGAGTGAAAGGCATCCTGGGCAAGAAAGTCGGGATGACGCAAGTCTTCAACGAGCGCGGGGAGATGATCCCGGTCACGGTCATCGAGGCCGGTCCGTGTTGGGTCACCCAGATCAAGACGGCCGAACGGGACGGCTATAACGCCGTCCAATTAGGCTTCGACGAGGTGAAGCCGAAGCGGCTGACTCGCGGGGAGAAGGGACACCTGGGCCTGCTCAAGACCGACGCGGCTCACCCGCGCCGGCGCACGCTGACGGGTGAGGTGCCCCCCCTGCGCTACCTGCGCGAGTTTCGCGTGAAAGCAGAGGAGATGCCGCAGGAGGGAGAGCGCATCACGGTTGACATCTTCGCCGTGGGCGAGCGCGTGGACGTGGTGGGCACCTCCAAGGGGCGCGGCTTCGCCGGCACGGTCAAGCGGCATCACTTCAACCGCCAGCCCAAGACGCACGGCGCGTCGGACCGGGAGCGGGCTCCCGGTTCCATCGGCTCCACCACCACCCCGGGCCGCATCCTCAAGGGGTTGCGGATGGCGGGGCGCATGGGTGGGGAGCGCGTCTCGGTGCAGAATCTGGAAGTGGTGCTGGTGGATGCGGAACGTAACCTGCTGGCGGTGCGTGGCGGCGTCCCCGGGCCTCGGGGCGCGCTGGTGCTGATCAAACAGGCCCGCAAGCAGGGTTAGGATGGGTCGGGAGGAGATGACGATGGTTGTTCCCGTCGTGAACATGGCCGGAGAGCGGGTGGATGAGATCGAACTGCGGCCCGACATCTTCGAGGCTCCGGTCAACGTGGCGCTGATGCACCAGGCGCTGGTGCTGCAGCAGTCCAATGCCCGCCTGGGGACGCATGACACTAAGACCCGCGGGGAGAACAACCGCAGCAAGGCGAAGTGGTATCGGCAGAAGGGCACCGGACGGGCCCGTCACGGCAGCCGCAATGCGCCGATCTTCGTCGGCGGCGGGAAGGCGCATACGCCTCATCCCCACGACTACCGGCTGCGCATGCCGCGCAAGATGCGTCGGGCGGCGCTGCGCAGCGCCCTCTCCACCAAGGCCGGTCAGCAGCAGATCGTCATGCTCGACCGCCTGGAACTGGAGACGCCCAAGACGCGGGAGATGGTGGCAGTGCTGAATAACGTGGGGGCAAACCCGCAGAGCGCGCTGATCCTCTTGCCGGAGCGAAGCGAAACCGTGACCCGTTCGGCGCGTAACCTGGCGGGGGTGAAGACCCTCTGCGCGGCTTACCTGAACGTCCGTGACCTGCTCCAGTACGACACGTTGGTGATGCCGCTGGACGCGCTCAGGGTCATAGAGTCCATTCTGGGGTAGAGCCATGCATCTGTACGAAGTGATCAAGCATCCCATGATCACCGAGAAGAGCCGCTACCAGGCGAGCGAGCAGAACCGGTACACCTTCGTTGTGGACCGGCGGGCGACGAAGTCGCAGGTGAAGGTGGCGGTGGAGAAGATCTACGGGGTGCGAGTGGTGACGGTGAACATCATGAACCTGCCGGCCAAGTCCGCCAAACGGTGGGGACGTCGCCGCGTGATTCGCCAACCAGTCACCAAGAAGGCTGTGGTGGAACTGGTCCGCGGCGATAAGATCCCGGTGTTCGAGGGAGGCTAAGGTGGGAATCAAGGTCTATCGGCCGACATCGCCGGGTCGGCGGGGAATGACAGGGGCAACCTTCGAGGAGATCACCCGGACACGGCCTGAGCCCAGTCTGGTGGAGCCGCTGCGCAAGCGGGGTGGGCGAAACGCTCAGGGACGGGTGACGGTGCGCCACCGCGGCGGTGGGCACAAGCGGCTGTACCGTCGCGTTGACTTCAAACGGGACAAGTGGGGCGTGCCGGCCCGCGTGGCCTCCATCGAGTACGATCCCAACCGCTCCTCGCGGGTGGCCTTGCTGGTCTACGCCGATGGGGAGAAGCGATACA
The DNA here is from genome assembly GCA_034434635.1 of Anaerolineae bacterium. GTDB lineage: Bacteria > Chloroflexota > Anaerolineae > B4-G1 > DUEL01 > DAOTYX01. The sequence goes on from DAOTYX010000009.1 coordinate 21,588, forward strand.
TCCTGGCCCCGTTGGGGTTGCGGGTGAACGATACGGTGGTCAGTGGCCCCAATGTTGAGGCGCGGGTGGGCAACGCGTTGTCGCTGGAGAATGTCCCGCTGGGCACGCTGGTGCATGCCGTCGAGTTGCAGCCGGGACGTGGGGCACAGATGGTGCGAGCGGCTGGAGCGGCGGCCCAGGTGCTGGCCAAAGAGGGCCAGTACGTCACGTTGCGGATGCCCAGCGGCGAGATGCGTCTGGTGCGGCGCGAGTGCATGGCCACGATCGGACAGGTGGGCAACGTTGACCACAGCAATATCAGCCTGGGGAAGGCCGGGCGGAAGCGCTGGCTGGGGCGACGCCCCCACGTCCGTGGTTCGGCTATGTCCCCCCGCGACCACCCGCACGGTGGCGGCGAGGGACGCACGCCGATCGGCATGCCTGGCCCCAAGTCCCCGTGGGGTAAGCCCACGCTGGGCAAGAAGACGCGGCGCAACAAGGTTACTGACCGGTACATCGTTCGCCGTCGCGGTGCGCGACGACGGTAGGTCCGGCGGGTAGTTGTGGAGAGTGGAGAAACGAGATGGGACGATCGCTGAAGAAAGGCCCGTACGTACATCCGAAACTGCTACGTAAGGTCGAGGAGATGAACCGTTTGGGAGAGAAGAAGGTCATCCGCACCTGGTCGCGCGCTTCGACCATCTTCCCCCAGATGGTGGGGCATACCATCGCCGTCCACGACGGTCGGCGGCATGTGCCCATCTACATCACCGAGAACATGGTGGGCCACAAGTTGGGGGAGTTCGCTCCGACGCGCACCTTCCGTGGCCATGTAGCCAAAGAGAAGAAGGGCCGGGTCCAGTAGCGGGCCAGAGGAGCGATAGAGATGGAAGTTCGCGCCTACGCAAGGCATATTCCGATGTCGGCGCAGAAGGTGCGCCGGGTTGTTGACCTGGTCCGGGGGATGGACGTGGAGAGCGCGCTGGAGATGTTGCGCTTCATGCCGAACGCTGCCGCCCGACCGGTGGAGAAGGTGGTGCGTTCTGCTATGGCCAATGCCGAGGAGAACGCCGGCCTCTCACGTGACAACCTGTATATCGCGGCTATCACTGCCGACGAAGGGGCTGGTGTCATGCCCGGCAAGGGCCGCCGACCGCGCTTCGGCGGGCGTGGCCGATACCGCCCCATCCGCAAGCGCTCGTCTCACATCACCGTCGTGCTCGACGAGCTGAGCGAGGAATGACCGGGGTCTGAGAAGACCTCGCAGGCCTACGGGCGAGGTCTCTTGAACGAAGGAGGAGGCACTTGGGACGCAAGGTTCACCCCTACGGCTTTCGACTGAAAACGGTCCGTGACTGGAACGCGCGCTGGTATGCCCGGGGCAACCGGTACGCTGAGTTGTTGAAAGAGGACCTGGCTATCCGCCGGTACATCGAGCGAGAACTGGCCGAGGCCGGCATCTCCAGGGTGGAGATTGAGCGTTTTCCCAACCAGGTGCAGGTGACGATCTGGACCGCGCGGCCTGGCATCGTCATCGGCCGCAAGGGGGCAGCCGTGAAGGCGCTGCGGCGGGATCTTGAGGAGATCGTCGCCGGCAAGCACGTCCACGTGGAGGTGCAGGAGGTAGAGCAGCCGGAACTGGACGCCCGCCTGGTGGCCCAGAACGTGGTGGCGCAGCTGGAGCGGCGCATCTCCCACGGTCGGGCGATGAAGCGCGCCATCCAACAGGCCATGCGCGCCGGCGCTCAGGGGGTCATGGTCATCTGTAAGGGGCGCATCGGTGGGGCGGAGATGGCCCGCGCGGTGACGATGCGCGAAGGGCAGGTCCCCCGTCAGACCCTGCGTGCGGACCTGGATTTTGCCAAAGAAGAGGCCCACACGACCTTCGGGCGGATCGGGGTGAAGGTCTGGATTTACAAGGGAGAGGTCCTTCCTGAGGCGAAGACGGCCGAGGAGCCGTTTGTCGTGTAGGGGTTGAGAGAGATCGCGGTTCACGGGAGAGTTCAGCGATGTTGATGCCAAAGCGGGTGAAGTACCGCAAGCAGATGCGGGGACGATTGAAGGGCAGGGCCACGCGGGGCGCAGAGGTGGCCTTCGGTGAATACGGTCTGCAGGCGTTGGAGCCGGCCTGGATCAACAGCCGCCAGATCGAGGCGGCCCGCCGGGCCATCGTGCGTCACCTCCACCGCCGCGGCAGGTACTGGGTGCGCATCTTCCCGGATAAGCCGGTCACGGCCAAGCCAGCGGAGACTCGCATGGGCAAGGGGAAGGGCGCCGTTGACCACTGGGTCGCGGTGATCAAGCCCGGCCGCATCCTCTTCGAACTGTCCGGCGTGCCGGAGGAATCTGCCCGCGAGGCCATGCGCCTGGCGGCCAACAAACTGCCCATCAAGTGCCAGTTCGTGGCGCGCCACGAGGCGACAGGAGAGTAAGATGCTGGTCAGGGAAATTCGGGAGTGGACGACTGAGGAAATCCGCCGACGGCTCCTTGACGCCTATCGGGAATGGTTCAACCTCCGTCAGGAATGGCACCTGGGAAGGCTGGAGGACCACAACCGTATCCCCGCGGTGAGGCGTGACATCGCCCGCATGCAGACGATCCTGCGCGAACGGGAGCTGGCGGAAGTGTTGAAGGGAGGCGCGCGGTGAGAGAGCGGCGCAAGCGATTGGTTGGGCGTGTCGTCAGTGACAAGATGCAGAAGACGGTCATCGTGGTGGTCGAACGGACCCACCGCCATCCGGTCTACGGCAAAGTGGTGTTGGTGCGCAAGAAGTTCTACGCCCACGATGGGGAAGGGACCTGCCGCCGCGGTGACCTGGTGCGCATCGTCGAGTCGCGGCCGCTGAGCCGCCTCAAGCGCTGGGTGGTGGAAGAGGTGCTGGAGCGCACCGAGCGCCCGATGGAGGTGGTGGGATGATCCAGCAAGAATCCCGTCTCCACGTGGCCGACAACACGGGGGCGAAGGAACTGCTTGTCATCCGCGTGATGGGCGGGTCGAAGCGCCGCTACGGCTACATCGGCGACACCATCGTCGCCACCGTCAAGCAGGCCACGCCGAACGCTGCGGTCAAGAAGGGGGACATCGTGCGTGCGGTGATCGTCCGCACCACGCGCCCCCACACCCGTCCTGATGGTTCGATCATTCGCTTCGACGACAACGCGGCGGTGCTGCTGGATCAGAGCGGCGTCAACCCGCGGGGCACGCGCATCTTCGGGCCGGTGGCCCGCGAACTGCGCGAGAAGGGGTTCATGAAGATCATCTCCCTGGCCCCTGAGGTATTGTAGGACCGCCAGGTAAGGAGCAGGGCAGTGAGTGTGCAGATCAAGAAAGGGGATACCGTCGAGGTCATCACCGGTGAGGACGCGGGGCTGCGTGGCGAGGTCTTGCGCCTGTACCCCAAGACGCAGCGGGTGGTGGTCGCTGGCGTGAACGTGGTCAGGAAGCATCAGCGGCCCATCCGCGCCGGCCGCGGCGAGGTGCAGCCGGGCATCATCGAGTTCGAGGCTCCCGTTCACATCTCCAACGTGATGCTCGTTTGCCCGCGCTGCAACAAGCGCACCCGTGTCGGTATCACGTGGAGCGATGACGGCACGAAGGTGCGCACGTGCAAGCAGTGCGGTCAGGCCGTGGATTAGTAGAGGACGAGGGACGAGATGCAACGGTTGCAGGAGTTCTACAGAGCAGAGGTCCGGCCGGCTCTCCAGCGTGAGTTCGGCTATCGTAACGTGATGGAAGTGCCCGGGTTGAGCAAGATCGTCGTCAACGTCGGCGTTGGCGAAGCGCTGGACAACCCCAAGGCGCTGGATTTCGTGGTGCAGGACCTGCAGGCGATCACTGGTCAGCGGCCTGTGATCACCCGCGCCCACCGCTCCATCGCCAGTTTCAAACTGCGCGCCGGGCGGGCGATTGGCGCCAAGGTGACGCTGCGCAAGGATCGCATGTGGGCGTTCCTGGACCGCCTGTGTAACGTGGCCTTGCCCCGGCAGCGGGACTTCCGCGGCGTGTCGGCCGCTTTCGACGGGCGTGGCAATGTCACCATTGGCCTGCGCGAACAACTGGTCTTCCCCGAGATTGACTACGACAAGATTGACAAGATCCGCGGGTTGGAGATCTGCTTCGCTACCACGGCCAAGACGGATGAGGAAGGGCGGCGGCTGCTGGAACTGCTCGGTGTGCCGTTCCGCCGTCAGGGGTAGGGGAGGAAGGGATGACGAGGAAGTGCCTGCCGATCCGGGAGACTCGCAGGAAGTACGCCGTGCGGGTGCGCAACCGCTGCAGCCGCTGCGGCCGCCCCCGCGGTTACTACCGCAAGTTCGGCCTGTGCCGTATCTGCCTGCGCGAATTGGCCCTTGAGGGGAAAATCCCCGGCCTGGCGAAGTCTAGTTGGTAGGGACAGACCGATGACAGTGACAGACCCGATTGCAGATATGTTGGCGCGCATTCGTAATGCGATGATGGTGGGCCACTCCACGGTGGAACTGCCTTCCTCCAGGATGAAAGTGGCCATTGCCCGTATCCTGAAAGAAGAGGGGTACATCGAGGACTACCGGGTGGTGGAGCGGAGCGAGCAGCCACGCCAGATGTTGGTCATCCGCCTGAAGTACGTGGGCGAGCGACGCGAGCGCCGGCCAGTGATCCACGGCCTTCGGCGGGTGAGCAGGCCCGGACGGCGGGTCTATGCCCGTGTGGCCGAGATCCCCTGGGTACGCAGTGGTATGGGGATCGCCATTCTCTCCACCCCTAAGGGTATTCTGACCGGCCAGCAGGCCCGTCGCCTCGGCGTGGGCGGCGAAGTGCTCTGCTACGTCTGGTAGGGAAGAGACGGAGGAGGCATGTCGCGGATTGGTCGAAAGTCGGTCCCCCTGCCGCCAGGGGTGACAGTGGAGATTCAGGGCAGCCAGGTGACGGTTCGCGGCCCCAAGGGGGCGCTGAGCCGCACCTTCGACCCGGCGATGCGGATCGAGGTGGACGGAGGGGCTCTGCAGGTCAGTCGGCCCACCGACGCGCCGCGCCACCGGGCGCTGCATGGGCTCACCCGCGCGCTGCTGGCCAATATGGTCACCGGCGTCTCGCAGGGCTTCCAGAAGCAACTGGAAGTACAGGGCGTGGGCTACCGCGTTGACCTGCAACCGGATGGTAACCTGGTGCTCAACCTGGGCTACTCTCATCCGGTCGTGGTCCGGCCACCCCAGGGGGTCACCTTCGATCTGGACCCTCGCCTGCGCGTGATCACCGTGCGCGGGATTGACAAGGAGCGGGTGGGACAGGTCGCGGCTGAGATTCGCGCCACGCGCCCGCCGGAGCCGTATCGCGGCAAGGGCGTACGTTACCTCGGTGAGAAAGTGCGCCGCAAGGGCGGCAAGACGGGGAAGGGGTAGGAGCAGTTGAGGCATGGGTGAGCGAGATCGTCGTGAAGGCCGGCTGCGCCGGCACAAGCACGTGCGTAAGGGAGTGGTGGGGACGGCGGAACGACCGCGGTTGAACGTCTTCCGCAGCCTCCAGCACATCTACGCCCAGGTCATTGATGACAGCCGGGGCCATACGCTGGTCGCGGCCTCGACGGTAGAGCCTGAGGTGCGGGCACAACTGGCCGGGCTGAACAAGACCGACCAGGCGCGCCTGGTAGGCAAGGTGTTGGCCTCCCGCGCCCGTGAGAAGGGGGTTGTCCGGGTGGTCTTCGACCGCGGGGGATACAGGTATCACGGCCGCGTGAAAGCGCTGGCCGAGGCTGCCCGCGAAGGCGGATTGGACTTCTAACCGGCAGGGAGAAAGTCATGGAGGAATATCCTCTGCGCGACCGGGAGATTCCGGAGACTGAACTACAACAAGAGGGGCTGGACGAGCGCGTTGTCCATATCGCGCGACTGGCAAAGGTTCTGAAGGGTGGGCGACGTTTTGCCTTCCGCGTCGTCGCTGTGGTGGGCGATAACAACGGTCACGTCGGCGTTGGCGTGGGTAAGGCCAGGGGTGTGCCGGATGCGATCCGCAAGGCGCTGGAACGGGCGCGCAACAGCATGCGGCCGGTGCCGATGGCGGGGACGACAGTACCGCACGAGGTGATCGGCCACTGCGGCAGCGCCCGCGTGCTCATCCGACCGGCCTCGCCCGGCACTGGCGTGATCGCTGGCGGCGGCGTCCGCGCCGTACTGGAAGCCGCTGGCATCCGTGACGTGTTGACCAAGTCTGTGGGGAGCGCCAATATCCCCAACGTGGTCAAGGCCACGATGGATGGCTTGAGCCAGATGCGCAGCACGGAGGAACTGGCCAGGGAGCGTGGGCTGCCGGAAGCCCGGGTGATGCCGTTCTGGAGGCGGGGAGAATGAGCGCGAAGAAGAAGCAACATCGCCTGCGCATCCGCCTGACCTCCAGTCCCATCGGGTGCTCTGAGCAGCAGAAGCGCACCGTCCGCGCGTTGGGCCTCCGCCGCCTGAACCAGACCGTCGAACAGGCCGACACACCGGTCGTCCGTGGGATGGTGGCCAAAGTACAGCACTTGGTGGAAGTGGAAGAGGTTGAAGCATGAAGCTGCATGAATTGCGACCGGCAGAGGGGTCTCGCAGGCCCCGCAAGCGGGTGGGGCACGGCATCGCTGCTGGCCAGGGCAAGACGGCCGGACGGGGCACGAAGGGGCAACGGGCGCGCAGCGGCGTGGGCATCCCGCCCTACTTCGAGGGAGGACAGTTGCCACTGGTGCGACGGCTGCCCTTCGCCCGCGG
>DAOTYX010000010.1:0-1849 GCA_034434635.1 Anaerolineae bacterium
CTCATCCGGCAGGCGGGTCTGCCGCTGCAGCGAGCGCAGGCAGTTGGCCAGCAGCTCCGGCCGGCGGTAGCTGACGATCAGTACCGACATCTTCACGAGGCCAACTCCTCTACAATCCCCCGGATCGCCCGGGCCGCGGCCGACCAGGAGAACTGCTGCTCCACCCACGCCCGCGCCTGCTCTCCCATCCTGGCCCGCAGCCCCTCGTCCACCGCCAGCCGCGTCAGGCAGTCAACCAACCCATCTACGTCATCGGGCGAACCGAGGATGTACCCCGTCTCCCCCTGGCGGATGACCTCGCCCACGCCGCCCGTCTGCACGCCGACCACCGGCACGCCGTGGGCCATGGCCTCCAGGAAGACAAAGCCGAACGACTCGTACTGCGACGGGAGCGCAAAGACATGCGAGGCGGCATAGGCGCAGTGCAGCTCGCGCTCCGACAGCGGGCCGCTGAAGCGGACGTGGGCCTCCATCCCCAGTTCGCGGGTCAGTCCCCGCAGGTGGTCCTCTTCCACGTTGCGCCCGACCAGCAGCAGCACCACGTCGCGCCGGCTGCGCGCCCGCACCTGGGGCAGGGCCCGTAACAGCTTGTCTGTGCCCTTGAAGGCGCTCAGACGGGCGACGTGTGAGATGACCATCTTGCCGTCCAGCTCGAAGGCCGAACGAAAAGCGGTCAACTCTTCCGGGGTCGGGTGAAACACTTCCACGCCGGGATAGACCGGCACGATCTTATCCGCCGGCACACGGCCCTGGGCGACGATCTGTTGTTTCTCAAAGTGCGAATAGGTGAGCAAACGATGGCTGAGACCGGCCACGCCCAACTGCAGACGGCTGCGCAGCGGGTCGAGCGGACGGCCGGCGTCGTGGGCGTGGTAGGCAGTGCGGTAGAGGACGACCGTCCTGCGCCGCAGGGCCAGTAGCGCCGGCAGGACGGTGAGCGGCCAGCCGATGTTGAAAAAGATGACGGCGTCTGGCTCGAACTGCAGCACAGCCCGCGCCAGCCCCGGCAACCATAGCGGCGGGTTGGCCGGATGGAAGCCACGCAGGCGGCTGCGCCAGCGCCCCTCCAGCCGCACGACTTCCAGGCCCGGCGGCAGTTCATAGGTCAGCGGCTGGCGGGGGTCCACCCGCCCTGCGGGGAACTCGTCCCAGGTGGTCACCACGGCGACGCGGTCGCCCTGGGCCAGGAACTCGCGGGCCAGGCAAAGCATGTCCTTCTGGATGCCGCCCGGCACCGGGCCGAGATGGGGGTTGACCAGGACAACGTTCACCGAGCCGACCCCTTTCCTTGTCCGAGACGCAAGCGGTACGCCAGGCTATCCGCCAGACCCCACCAGGCTCCCAGCGCATACATCCCAGCAGCCCACGCGCGCGCCCAGCCAGGTTCCCGAAGGAAGCGGCTGAAAAACAACAGTGGCATGCCTCCCAGAACGTGCTTGGTCGTCCAGTAATTGTAACCAAAACTCTTGAAAAGCAGATAAGCGCGGTTGTGTGCGCTCCACAAGACAGGCCGAGGCTCAACCATGAAATGATCTCGGCTCATCCCCTCGCGGGGAGCAGCCAGGTGATCCACCACCGCGGCCGGTTGGTACACCATCTTCCAGCCGGCCCGCTTGACACTCAGACACACGTCTGTTTCCTCACATACGTTACTGCCAATGTAGCAGCCGTCGAACCCGCCGATGCGCTCCAGGGCAACACGCCGGAACGACATGTTGCAGCCGCGCACATGATCCACCTCGACGGGCTTGCCGGTATCCAGAATAAAGTTGGTGGTCATCCGCCCATTGCGCTGAATCGTACCCACGCGCAGGTCATCGGGGGTGACGCGCGCCTGCTCCAGCGCATC
>DAOTYX010000011.1:0-2989 GCA_034434635.1 Anaerolineae bacterium
AAGCCAGCCTCGATGGGGGAGATGCCGAACGGGCCGGCCAGTTCGTGGCCGTAGAGCGGCAGCCCCGCCTCAGTGCGGGTGGAATCCCGCGCCGCCAGGCCAGCCGGCTTGACGCCGAAGGGCGCCCCTGCCTCCAGGATCGCCTCCCATAACGACACCGCCTGGTCGGGATGGACGAAGATCTCGAAGCCCCACTCCTCGCCCGTGTAGCCGGTGCGGGCGATGACCAGCGGTAACCCGGCCAACTCGCCCTCGATCAGGTCGGTGCGGCGGACGCGGGCCAGCGCCGCCTTGAGCGCCGGGTCATCGGTGAGCGCCTGGAGCGTGGGCAGCGATGCCGGCCCCTGCAGGGCGATGTCCCGCTTCTCCCGCTCGCCCGACGCGGGGTCCTTCAGGTTGCGCAGGATCGCCGGCGCCTCGACCTGCACCCACGGGCGCTGGTGGTCAATCACCACCCGCCGCTCATTGACCGCGTTCAACCAGTCCCAGTCCTTATCCTCGTTCGCCGCGTTGACGACCATCAGATAGAGGTCGGGCCGACGGCGGTAGATCATCACGTCGTCAATCACCTCCCCGTCGGGGTCGAGCAGGTAGGCGTAGCAGGACTGGCCGTCCTCCAGCCAGGCGGCGTAGTTGGAGAGCACGGTGTCCAGGAAGGCGGTGGCATGCGGCCCGGCGACCTCGAAAACGCCCATGTGGGCCACGTCGAACAGGCCGGCGGCCTCGCGCACCGCGTGGTGCTCCTCGCTGACCGAGGTGTACCAGACCGGCATCTCCCAGCCAGCGAATGGGACGATCCTGGCCCCCAACCGCCTGTGAGCCTCGAACAGCGGGGTGCGCTTGAGCGGAGACTGGGGTTCGCTCCAGTGCCACTCGACGCGATGGGTGGTGCGTGGGGCGTGTTCGGTCAGGGTAGCCTGACCGACGAAGTACGGTTTGCTCAGGTCGAAGCGCTCTGGATGCTGCGCCAGCAACCGGCCAACATCCCCGCTCTCCGCGCTCCTGCGTCCCTGCGTCTCTGCGTCTCCGTGTCCCTGCGTCTCCTCAATCACCACTGGCCCTTCCACCTTGCGCAGGATGTCGTCCTGGTCGAAGAGCACGTAGCCATCGGAGAGATGACGTAGCCAGGCGGCGACGCGGTCGGCGTTCTGCGGTGTGGGGGTGAGGAGATAGCGATCGCGGCCCCACTCGTCTGTCTCCTCTCGCTTCACCACCACCTCGTCCATGATCTGCCCGTGACGGTCGAGCATGTAGGTGATGAGCGAGTCGTTGGGGGTCAGCCCGGCCACGTTGGCGGTGACCACCTGCTGGACGAACTGTCGCGCCCGCCAGCCAGTCACCCGCAGCCCCCGTGTCCCTGAGTCTCCGCCTCGCCGCGCCCCCGCCTCTCCCGGCTTTCGCCTCTCGAAATCCACCCCGGCTTTCTCCGCCAGGGCTGCCACCCCGTCGCGCACCTCCTCCAGTACCTCCATCTCGACCTTGCCGCGCGGCAGCGTGCCGACCAGTCCATTGTAGGCGAAGGGCCTGATGTTGGAGAGGAGGCGGTGGATCAGCCCGGCCAGCGTGTCCATATCCGCTTCGTCCAACCCGCGCTGGGTGACCCAGGGGGTGCCCAGGCGGATGCCGGTGGCCAGCGCGGTCAGCGTGTCGCCGGGGATGGTGTTCTTGTTGACCACGATGCCGGCCAGGTCGAGGATGCGGGCGGCGGGCTCGCCCCACACAGGCACGCCGGTGTCCGAGGGGATAGATTTGAGGTCAATCAGCAGCACGTGGGTGCCGGTGCCGCCGTAGGCCAGGCGCAGGCCGCGTCGCTGGAGCGCGTCCGCCAGGGCCCGGGCGTTGGCGACGATCTGATGCTGCAGGCGGCGGAACGGCTCTGTGGCGGCCAGGCTGAAGGCCACCGCCATCGCTGCGAACTTGTTGACGTGTGGGCCGCCCTGCTCGCCGGGGAAGATGGCCGCATCAATCGCCTGGGCCAGGGCCTCGTCCGTCGTCAGGATCACCGCTCCGCGGGGACCGCAGATGGTCTTGTGGGTGGTGAAGACGGTGATATGGGCCGTCCCGACCGGGTTGGGGTAAGCGCCAGCGGCGGCCATCCCGGCCGTGTGGGCGATGTCGGCCACCAAATACGCGCCCACCTCATCGGCGATGGCGCGAAAGGCGGCCCAGTCCGGCGGCCAGGGATAGGAAGTGTACCCGGCGACGATGACCCGCGGGCGGTGCTGGCGAGCCAGTTCGCGGATGGCGTCGTAGTCCAGCCGCTCGGTCTTGGGGTCCACGCTGTAGGAGACGCGGCGGTACCAGCGCCCGGAGATGTTGAACTCCGAGCCGTGGGTCAGGTGGCCGCCCTGGAAGAGGTCGAGCCCCATCAACACGTCCCCTGGCTGCATCACCGCCTGGTAGATGGCCAGGTTAGCCGCCGCGCCGGAGAGGGGTTGAACGTTGACGAAGATGTGCTCGGGCCGCAGCGTGTCATGGGCGAAGAGTTCGGCGCAACGCCGCTGCGCCAGGGTCTCGACCAGATCTACGTACTCTGTCCCTTTATAGAAGCGGCGGTCGGCGTAGCGGCGATAGAAGGCCATCTGCCAGGAGACATCGCGCAGCCGCTCCTCCGGGTCGCGGGTCATGCGTAGCGGAGGGTACCCCTCGGCGTAGACGTTCTGGAAGACCGACCCCAGCGCCTGACGCACGGCCAGGGGGGCGGTGGACTCGGAGGGGATGAGGATGAGTTTGCGCGCCTGGCGTTCCTGTTCCTCACGGATCAGGTCGGCGACGAACGGTTCGACCTCTTCCAGGTCGCCGCGGAAGAGAAAATCGGGCATGGAATGCGGGTCAGTTGGCATGGCATTTACTCCTTAGCACCTGTCTGAATGACTGTAGGGCGGCATCCCGATGCCGCCTGCCAGCGCATGGGATGCGCCAGCGCATAGGGATGCGCTGGCTACGGAACGAAACCACAGGGCGGCATCCCGATGCCGCCTGCCAGCGC
>DAOTYX010000012.1:0-11830 GCA_034434635.1 Anaerolineae bacterium
ATGGTCTTCCCTTACCGTGTTGATCGAAGACTGCGCCCAAAACGGCCGAAGAGAGTCAGCGGATTGAGCAGATGAAGCGGATTTGTCTACAGAAACCCGCTGAATCTGCTCAATCTGCTGAGCGATTCCTCGCTGTTGGCACTCTGAACCAGGAACAACACTCAAGAGGGAGACTACCCATGTGCTGAAGACTCTCGAACGGCTGCTGACTCTATTCACGGCGGAGCCGCTCGAGGGATATCTCTGGGTTGTGGAAGAGGAGCGGGTAAGAATCCGAGGTTGACCGCATATGCCCCAGGTCCAGACCTTTGCCGAGCGCGTGATCGCCAACGTCGAGCGGGTGATCGTGGGCAAGCGCGCCACCGTCGAGTTGGCGGTGATCGGGTTGCTCTGTCAGGGCCACCTGCTCATCGAGGACGTGCCAGGAGTGGGCAAGACGGTCCTGGCGCGCAGCCTGGCCCGCTCCCTGGGCTGCTCCTTCAGCCGCATTCAGTTCACCCCCGACATGCTGCCCAGCGACGTCACCGGTGTCTCCATCTTCAACCAGGCCAGCCGCGCCTTCGAGTTCCGCCCTGGCCCGGTGATGGCGCAGATCGTCCTGGCGGACGAGATCAACCGCGCCACGCCAAAGACTCAGGCGGCGCTGCTGGAGGCGATGGAGGAGCGGCAGGTCACCGTGGACGGCAAGACCTACGTGCTGCCGCGGCCGTTCATGGTGCTGGCCACGCAGAACCCCATCGAGTACGAGGGCACTTTCCCTCTGCCCGAGGCGCAACTCGACCGCTTCCTGTTGCGAGTGCGGTTGGGCTACCCGGCGCTGGACGACGAGGTGCGCGTGTTGGAGGGGCAGCAGTTCCGCCATCCGCTGGAAACGCTGGAGCAGGTGGCCTCGGCGGAGGAGTTGGCGCAGGCCCAGGAACTGGTGAAGACAGTCTACGTGGCCGCGCCGGTCAAGCGGTACATCGTCGAACTGACCCGCGCCACCCGTCAGCACTCCGACGTCTACCTGGGGGCCAGTCCTCGCGGCAGCCTGACCCTCTACCGCACCGCCCAGGCGCGGGCGGCGATCCTGGGGCGGGATTTCGTCCTGCCCGATGACGTCAAGGCCCTGGCCCTGCCGGCACTGGCCCATCGCGTCATCGCCAGCCCGGCGGCGCGTCTGCGCGACGTGCGGCCAGAGGAGATCGTCCAGGAGATCGTCGGCAAGGTGCCGGTGCCCGGAGGAGACCTGACCGGCGGAGTGTAGGATGAGCGCTTCGCTGCGCGTGGTGCTGGGGCTGCTGGGCCTCAGCCTCCTGGCGCTGGTGGTGACCGGCGCGCCGCTCTACGCTCGCCTGTGCTACCTCTTCGCCCTTCTCCTGCTGAGCAGTCGGGTCTGGTCCGCGCTGGCCCTGCACGGCGTGGAGGTGCGGCGCGAGACCCGCTTCCGGCGCGTCCAGGTGGGCCAGGTCTTCGAGGAGCGCTTCGAGGTGCACAACACCGGTCGCTGGCTCCAGCCGTGGCTGGAGGTGCGCGACCAGACCCCCCTGCCCGGCTCGCGCGGCTCCCGTCTGGTAGTGCTCCTCCGCGGCCGCCGCCGGCAGTCCTATCTGGCGCGCACCCGCCTGGTGCAACGGGGCATCTATCCCCTGGGCCCCACCCTTCTGTCGTCGGGCGACCTCTTTGGGCTGTTTCCCGTGAGCCGGACTCTGCCGGCGACGAGCAGCCTGCTGGTCTACCCGACGATGGTCGAGGTGCACGGTTTCCCTAACCCGCCGGGACTGCTGCCCGGCGGCGAGGCGCTGCGCCGCCGCACCCATCAGGTGACCCCTAACGCCGCGGGCGTGCGCGAGTATGCCTCCGGCGACCCGCTGAACCGCATCCACTGGGTCAGCACCGCCCGCCGCGACCGGCTGATGGTCAAAGAGTTCGAACTGGACCCGCTGGCGGAAGTGTGGATTTTCGTGGACGCGGCGCGGGCGGCGCAGGCGGCGTTGCCTTACTCTCCCCCCGACGTGGCCGCCGACATGTTCTGGATCGCGCCGACCGGCCTGACGCTGCCCCCTTCCACTGAAGAGTACGCCGTGAGCATCGCCGCTTCGCTGGCGCAGTACTTCTTACGGCGCGGGCGGGCGGTGGGACTGGTCAGCCACGGCGCGGCGCTCAACGTCCTGCCCCCCGACCGCGGCGGACGCCAGTTGGGCAAAGTGCTGGAGGCGCTGGCGGTGTTCCACGCCGAAGGGGAATTGCCCCTCGCTGCTGTGGCGACCGCCCAGGCGCAGCGCCTGCCCCGTGGCAGCACGGTGGTCCTGATCACTCCGGCGGTGGAAGAGCGCGTGGCCCTGGCCGTGGATGTCCTGCAGCGGCGGGGGTTGCGCCCGGTGGCTGTGCTGCTCGACGCCGCCTCGTTCGGCGGCCCGCCGGGCACGGACGGCCTGGCTGCGGCCATCGCGGCGCTCAACGTGCCGGTCTGCCGCGTGGCCTGCGGCGCGGACCTCTCGCTCGCGCTCAGCGCGGCTGACCTGGGAAGTGTGCGGCCATGAGCAATCGGTCAGCTCAACCCGCGCGGTGGTGGGATCTGACGGCGGCTGTGCTGCTGTGGGCCGTCCTCTTCACCGCCGTCAGGCGGCTGGAAATGACCCACTGGACCGACCACCTGGGGCGCATCCAGACCGTGGCCTTCCTGGCCGCCTGCATCGGTCTGGCGCTGGGTCAGAGCCGCTTCTCCCCCCCGTTGGCGGCCTTCTTCGGCCTGGCCTACGGCCTGCTTGCGGTCCCCTGGCAGATGAGCCTCACCGTGGGACGGGGTCTGGCCTTCCCTGAACGCCTGGCGGAGATGGGCGACCGGCTCGCGCTTTCCCTGATCCGCCTGGCGGGACAGCAGCCGGTGCGCGACCCGCTGCTCTTCCTGTTCCTGATGGCCGCCCTCTTCTGGGGGTTGGCGGCCTATGCTGGCTACCAGATCACCCGTCACGCCTCCCCGTGGCGCGCGGTGATCCCCCCGGGGTTGACGGCTTTGGTCATTCAGAACTACGACCCGTGGCCGACGACCCACACTCACCTCCTGGCCCTGTACCTGTTCCTGTCGCTGCTGCTGGTGGCCCGTGCGACCTACCTGCGCTGGCGCGCCCGGTGGGTGCAGGCCCGCACTCAACTGCCGCCCTTCAGCAGTCTCGACCTGGCTCGTGTGCTCCTGCCGGTGACGGCGTTGCTGGTCCTGCTGGCCTGGAACCTGCCGGCGGTGGCCTCCGCCCTGGCGCCCGCCGGGCAGGTCTGGCAGCGGGTCAGCCGCTCCTGGAGCGACGCGGCGGAGTGGGCGGGACACCTCTTCGCCTCGCTGCGCGCCAGCGCCGGCATTGTCAACGATTACTACACCGACCGTCTCGACCTGGGGCGGGGGAGCGAACTGGCGGACACGGTGGTGCTGACGGTGAACACGCCCCCCTCGGTTCCGGAAGGGGTGCGCTACTACTGGCGCGCCCGCGTCTATGACCACTACGAGGACGGGCAGTGGCGCAGCACGGTGGAGGATGAGCCGGCCTCCGTCGGCGGGAGCCTCGTCGTTCCTGACGTCGCCGGGCGCTGGACGGGGGTCTTTTCCTACACTTCCTCTTACCCTCTGGCCGCGCTCTACCTGGCCCCTGCGCCGGTGGATATCGGGGTGTCGGCCCGCGCTGACCTGACCCTGGAGGGGGAGTGGGTGGTGGATGTGCTGGCGGTGTATGCGGACCCTCCCCTGCGCGCCCAGACGACCTATCAGGCCCGCTCCGCCCTCAGCACGGTGACGGTGGCCCAGTTGCGCGCGGCGGGCACAGACTACCCCGCCTGGGTGACGGCGCGCTACCTGCAATTGCCGCCCTCCATCACCCCGCGCACGCTCGAGGCCGCCCGCCTGCTCACCGAAGGGCTGGAGAACCCCTACGACAAAGCGATCGCCATCACCGAGTTCCTGCGCACGGCCATCACCTATCAGCCGACGGTGCCACCCCCGCCGCGCGACCGGGAGATGCTGGACTGGTTCCTCTTCGACCTGCGGCAGGGCTTCTGCAACTACTCCGCCTCCGCCGGGGTGATCCTGCTGCGTGCAGCGGGCGTGCCCGCGCGCCTGGCGGTGGGCTTCGCCCAGGGGGAGACGCTGGCGGACGGCAGCGGTTATCTGGTGCGTCAACGGGACGCCCACGCCTGGGTCGAGGTCTACTTCCCTGGCCTGGGTTGGGTTGAGTTCGAGCCGACGTCGTCGCAGCCGCCGATTGAGCGGCCGAGAGGAGAGGAGGAATCCTCTGCCGGGACAGGGGAGGGCGGGGCTGGCGAGCCACCGGCCGAGGGCGGCCCGACCGGCGAGGGAGGACAGCCCCAGTGGCCGGATCGTCTGGCGGAACTGCTGGCAGGGGAGGGGGATTTCCTGCCTGAGGAAGAGGAAGCGGCGCCGGCGAGGGAGAGGAACGACCGCCTGGCGTGGAGTATCTTCTACATCGCGCTGGCGGGGTTTCTGACGTTGTTGATCTGGCTGCTGCGCCACCGCCGCGACCTGCCGCCGCTGCCGGTCCTGCTGGAGAGTGGAGTGCGCCATCTTGGGTTGGAGCCGCCGAAGGTGCTGGCCCGCCGGGCGCACTTCGCGCGGCTGTCGCCGATGGCGCAGGCTTACGCGGAGATTGACCGGGCGCTGCGCCGGTTGGGGGAACCGCCAGGCGTTGCTGCCACCCCCTACGAGCGCGCTGCGGCGCTGGTCCGTCTGCTGCCCGAGTCTGCCGCTCCCGCGCGTTCACTGTTGGTGGAATACGAAGCGACGGTCTATAGCCCACGCAGCGGCAATACGTGGGCCGCGCAACAGGCGGGGAAGGCCATTCGCGCCCTGTCCCGGCGGGCGATGTGGCGGCGGTGGCTGCGGAGGAAGAGGTCAGCGGATTAAGCGGATTAAGCGGATTGAGCGGATTCTTGTGGGTATGAATCTGCTTGATCTGCTGAATCTGCTGACCCTACTTGCGGGTATGAATCTGCTTGATCTGCTGAATCTGCTGACCTTACTGGGGCGTGCTGAGGTTGGTCTCGGGAGCCGGTGGTCAGCGGCCAGTGGTCAACGGGCCAGCGGCGGCCTGCTTGAGTTGCGCCACGCAGTCGAGGGGAACGAACACTGTGCCGATGGGCGCGCCCTCTTCGTGGCCTGGGGCGTGGAAATCGCTGCCGCCGGTGGCGAGGAGGCCGTACCGCCTGCACATCGCCCGTAACATCTGCACCTGACGTGGGGAGTGGTGAGGGTAGTAGACCTCCAGGCCTTGCAGGCCGAGGGGGACCAGTTCGGGGATCATGTGCGTCGCGCCGGAGTGTGCGGGGTGGGCCAGCACGGCCACGCCGCCCGCGCGCCGGATAGCCTCGATCACCTCCGCCGGGGTCAGGCGTAACCGGGGGACATAGGCAGGACCGTCGTTGGCGATGTAGCGGTCGAACGCCTCCTGGATCGAACCGACGTAGCCACGGTTGTAGAGGGCCCGCGCGACGTGTGGACGGCCCACCGACTCGCCGCCCGCCAGCGCCTCCACCTCCTGCCAGTCCAGGTGTAGCCCCAGTTCGCCCAGCCGCTCCACCATCTGCCGCGCCCGCCCCAACCGCGCCTCACGCATCGCCTCCAGACGCTGCTTGAGGAACGGGTGATCCGGGTCCACGCCATACCCCAGGAAATGAAGGTCGCCCCACGACCCTTCGGAGTTGATCTCCACGCCGGGGATGACTTCCAATCGCGTGCCGCTGGCGGCGGCCAGGGCTTCGGGCACCCCGCCGAGCGTGTCGTGGTCGGCCAGGGCGATGGTGGTGAGGCCGCGGTCAAGGGCGACGCGCACCACTTCCGACGGCGTGAGCAGGCCGTCCGAGGCAGTGCTGTGGATATGCAGGTCTACGACGCTGGGGGGCATCGGGGTTCGATGGTGAAACGAACCGCGGTCCGCTCCTGATCGTCAATCGTCACTTCGGAGAAGTAGGGGACACAGGCGATGTCAATGCCGTCCAGTTCGAGGTAGCCGCGGGCGATGGCGATGGCTTTGATGGCCTGGTTCACGGCTCCGGCGCCGATGGCCTGCACGTCCACTCGACCCCGCTCCCGGATGACGCCAGCGATGGCTCCTGCCACGGCCGTGGACCGGGAGTTTGCCGCGACTTTGATCAACTCCATTGTTGCCTCCTTGTGGCTTTGTGGCTGCTGCATAGGCTCTCGCTCTCCCTACGCGGTCATCCTGTGGTGACCTGTCTGTTGAGGGATGCGAGAACGCGGCTGGTCTTGCTCATCCTACGTCCTCAAGGGCACGCTGGCAAGCCTTTTTCACAGACCATATTAGCATGGAACGGAACCGTTGCAGTTTCTACGGAGTTACAATTCTGTTACGCAAGGGCGTGCAGCATGAAAAGGCCGTCCCGCGGCCCGATGAGAGGCCGTGGGACGGCTCTTTCTCGGGTCAATCAGGCTTCGCCGCACAGATGGAGCAATCGCTCCCAGCGGCGGTCTACCTCTTCCTGTGCCTGTTCGATGAGGTGGCGATTCTCCGGCTGGAAGAGGTGACGGAAGCGCCCCTGCCGCTTCAGCCACTCCTCCAACGGTCGCTTCTCCTTGGGCTTATAGGTGAGCCGCCAGACGCCGTTCTCCACCTCGTACAGCGGCCAGTAGCAGGTATCAATGGCCAGTTGGGTGATCTCGATCGTCTCGTCGGTGGCGTGGCGCCAGCCGCGGTTGCAGGAGGCCAGCACGTTCATGAAGGCCGCCCCGCCGCAGTTCACCGCCTTGCGCGTCTTCTGCATCAGGTCCTTCCACTGGCTGGGCGCGGCCTGGGCCACATAAGGGATGTCGTGCGCGGCCATGATCGCCGTCAGGTCCTTGCGCATCTGCAGTTTACCGGGCACCACCTTGCCGGCGGGGGATGTGGTGGTGTGGGCGCCGAGCGGCGTGGCGCTGGAGCGCTGGATACCGGTGTTCATGTAGGCCTCGTTGTTGTAGCAGACGTAGAGGAACTGGTGACCGCGCTCGGCGGCGCCGGAGAGGGCCTGGAGGCCGATGTCGTAGGTGCCGCCGTCGCCGCCAAAGGCGATGAATTTGACGTTCTGCTCGGGCAGTTTGCCCTGGCGCACCAGGCTGCGATAGGCGGTCTCGATACCGCTGATGGTCGCTGCGGCGTTCTCGAAGGCGTTGTGCATCCACGGCACGCGCCAGGCGGTGAAGGGATAGATGGTGGTGGCGACTTCCAGGCAGCCGGTGGCGTTGGCGACCACGACGGGATCATCAATGGCGGCCAGGATCTGTCGCACCGCGATCGGCGCGCCGCACCCGGCGCACATCCGGTGGCCCGGCGAGAGCCGCTCCGGGGTCTTGGCCAGTTCTTTTGGGGTAAGTTTCGTGACCATGCCTACTCCCTAACACTGAGGTACGTGACCATTTGCTCCACCTGTCCCGTCTCGGCGACGCGGAGCAAGTCCCGATAGACCCGTTCGATCTCCGAGGGGCGGATGTCCCGCCCGCCCAGGCCGAAGACGTAGTCGGCGATGGGCAGGTGGACGCCGTTCAGCGCCAGCGCTGCCGCCGTTTCCAGGAACAGCGGCCCGGCATTGTTCATCGCGCCGAAGGAGATGGAGCGGTCCATCACCGCCACTGCCTTCAGGTGGCGCAGCGCGTCAGTCAGAGCGCGGGCCGGGAAGGGGCGGAAGACGCGCGGTTTCAGCAGCCCCACCTTCAGCCCCTGCGCGCGCAGGCTGTCCACCACCCCCCTGGCCGTGCCGGCGGTGGAGTTGGTGACCACGACCGCCACCTCGGCATCCTCCAGCCGGTAGGGCTCGAAGAGGCCGTAGTTGCGGTGGAACTTGCGATTGAACTCCTCAGCCACTCCCAGGATGACCCGCTCGGCGTGCTCCATCGCCTCCACCTGCTGCCGCTTGTGCTCGTAGTAGTAATCGTAGAAGTCCAGCGGCCCGAAGGTCTTGGGATGGGCCACGTCGAGGAGCGGCCAGCGGGGTTGGTAAGTGCCGATGAACTTCTTGACCTCGGCGTCATCGTACACTTCCACCCGTTCCATGCTGTGGCTGGTGATGAAGCCGTCCTGGCAGACCGCTACCGGCAGCAGCAGGTCAGGGTGTTCGGCGATGCGCACGGCCTGAAGGGTGTTGTCGTAAGCCTCCTGGCCGTTTTCGGAGAAAAGGATGATCCAGCCCGCGTCGCGCATGCCCATCACATCGGAGTGGTCGCAGTGGATGTTGATCGGGCCGGAGAGGGCGCGGTTGACCAGGCTCATGACGATGGGGCAGCGCAGCGAGGCGGCGATGTAGACGATCTCCCACATCAGCGCCAGGCCGTTGGCCGAGGTCGCGGTCATCACCCGCGCGCCAGCCGCCGACGCGCCGACGCAGGCGCTCATCGCCGAGTGCTCGCTCTCCACGGTGATAAACTCCGTATCTACCAGCCCGTCCGCCACATACTCAGCGAAGAACTCCACGGTCTCTGTCTGGGGGGTGATGGGGTAGGCAGCGACCACGTCGGGGTTGATCTGGCGCATGGCCGTGGCGACGGCCTGATCGCCGGTCAGTGCTTCGAACTTGCTCATGCCTCTACTCCTGCTGTCCTTCTATGACCATGCGGATGCACAGTCGGGGGTCGTCGCGCGGCAGTTCCTCTTCCGCCTTGCGTCGCACCTTGTCGTTGACCGGGCAGACCGCGGCGCAGAGGCCGCACCCCTTACAGTGCTCCAGGTCGAAGCCGACCATCTTCTCGTTCTCCGCATCCACCATGATGCTGGAGTCGGGGCAGAACAGCCAGCACTGGAAGCAGTGGATGCACTCGGCCTCGCCGCGCACCGGGCGGAAGGCCCGCCAGCCGCCGGTGAGGTAGTTTACGGCGTTCCCTGCCTCCAGAATCATCCCGCCGATGGGGATTTCCCGCCATCCTTTCAATTGAGCCATAGTTTCTTGCTCCTCGAAGATGCCAACCTGTGCGAGGTTGGACGACTAACCTTCTTGCAATTCTTCCGCCGCCCGGCGCAGCGTGCGCACGTTGGCCTCGACCACCTGCGGGGAGACCCGGTGGCCGAACCAGGCGCGAATCTGCTCGATGAGGGCGTCTATCGTGAACAGCCCCGTCGCCCGGGCGAAGGCGCCGAGCATGGGGGTGTTGGTGATCTCCCGCCCCAGTTCCTCGATGGCGATGCGGCTGGCATCCACCGTGCAGACCTTGCCGGTGCGGAAGCCGGTGGCCTGGCGTACCGCCTGGGGGGACTGCGACGTGTTGACCAGCAGGATGCCGTCTTCTTTCAGCCCGTCGGCGACCGGCACCGTGCCCAGCAGAGTGGGATCGAGCACCAACACCACGTCGGGGGTCTCGATCTGCGAGTGGATGGTGATGGGGCGCGAACTGAGGCGAGTGAAGGAGCGGATGGGGGCGCCCATGCGCTCTGGACCGAAGTCCGGGAAGGCCTGGAAGTACTGGCCTGTGCCCAGCGCGGTCTCGGCCAGCAGTTTGCCGGCGGTCACCACCCCCTGCCCGCCGCGGCCATGCCAGCGAATCTCTACCACTTCCTTCATACCTGACTCCTCTTATGCAGGGCAAAGTTGCGGAGCCGCGTGGCTCCAAGGGGGCTATTATCCCACAATATCGGGATTTGCGCCAGTGATGGGTGACATATGAGGTGCGGATGTTTATCATCTGACCGCAAAGCCTCTCGCAGGTTTGGGCGCATTCTGCCACGAATGGGCACGAAAACCTGGAGAGATTCGCGCCATTCGTGGCTGAATTTCCACCAACACCCCGCCAAGAACGCAGAGGGGGGCCTTCCTCTCCAGCCCGGGTGGTGAGATGTTGGCAGTTGCCCTATCCGTGTGCTTGACGGGGCGTGGCGTATGTGCTACACTGATGTTGTCTCCCCGAGCAGCATGCCCCCCATGGATTGCGGTGACGGAGTCACCGCTTTGGACAGTGGTGTCAGAAAGGAGGTGATGCGCCGGATGCGATGACAGGCCCCAACTCCCTCGACGCGGCATACTCTTCGTGCAATTCGTGAGATTCGTGGCAGAACAGACAGCCACGACCAGACGTATTGCAAGGCGGTGAGCAGAATTGCCAGGCAAAGGAGGAAAAACCCATGGATGAAAGAATCCTCAAGCGGAGCATTGACCCCGCAGCCCAGGAAATGCTCTCAGTCGCTGACAAGCAAGGACTGGAGACAGCCTGGGATCGCTTCGAGAAGCAGCAACCCCAGTGCGGCTTCGGCGAACTCGGCCTGTGCTGTCGTCACTGCAACATGGGCCCGTGCCGGATTGACCCCTTCGGCGAGGGGCCATCGCGAGGGGTGTGCGGGGCCACCGCCGACACGATGGTCGCCCGCGGACTGTTGCGGGCGATCGCCGCGGGCGCCGCGGCTCACTCCGACCACGCCCGCGACGTGGCGCACACGCTCAAACTGACCGCCCAGGGCAAGGGCGGGGGGTACGAGATCAAGGACGAGGCCAAACTCCGCCGGCTGGCCGCCGAATACGGCATCCCTGAGGCGGGCCGATCGAAGGAGGAGGTGGCGCTGGACCTGGCTAAAGCGGCGCTGGGCGAGTTCGGGCAGCAGGAAGGGCCAATCCGCTTCACCCGCCGCGCGCCAGCCAGGCGGGTGGCCAAATGGGAGCAGTTGGGCATTGACCCGCGCGGCATTGACCGCGAGATCGTCGAGATCATGCACCGCACCCATATCGGCGTGGACAACGACTACGTCAACCTGATCCTGCACGGCCTGCGCGCCAGCCTGGCCGACGGCTGGGGCGGCTCGATGATCGCCACCGAACTGCAGGACGTGCTGTTCGGCGTGCCGCAGCCCAAACGGTCGGAGGCAAACCTGGGCGTGCTCAAGCACGACCAGGTCAACCTGATCGTCCACGGCCACGAGCCGATCCTCTCTGAGATGATCGTCGCCGCTGCGAAGGACCCCGAATTGCTGGCCCTGGCCAAGAAGGTCGGCGCTAAGGGGATCAATGTGGCTGGCATCTGCTGCACGGGGAACGAGGTGCTCATGCGCCACGGCATCCCGGTCGCCGGCAACTTCCTGCAGCAGGAACTGGCGGTGATCACCGGCGCGGTCGAGGCGATGGTGGTGGATGTGCAGTGCATCTTCCCCGCCCTGGCCGACCTTTCGGCCTGCTTCCACACGAAGTTCATCTCCACCTCGCCCAAGGCCAAGTTCCCCGGCGCGCTGCACATGGAGTTCCACGAGGAGACCGCCTACGAGACGGCCAAGGCCATCGTCCGCGCTGCGGTGGAGAACTACCCCAACCGCAACCCGGCCAGGGTCAATATCCCGGACATCAAGAGCGAGTGCATGGTCGGCTTCAGCGTCGAGGCCATCGTCGGCGCGCTGGGCGGCAGCCTGGAGCCCCTCTTGAACGCGATCAAGAGCGGAGCCATCCGCGGCATCGTGGCGGTGGTTGGCTGCAACAACCCCAAGATCCAGCACGACTACGGCCACATCAACCTGGTCAAAGAACTGATCCGCAACAACGTGCTGGTGGTGACCACGGGCTGCAACGCCCAGGCCTGCGCCAAGGCCGGCCTGCTGCGGCCCGAAGCGGCAGAACTGGCCGGCGACGGGCTGAAGGGGGTCTGTCAGGCGCTGGGGGTGCCGCCGGTGCTGCACATGGGCAGTTGCGTGGACATCAGCCGCATCCTGGTCACCTGCGCGGCGGTGGCCAACGCGCTCGGTGTGGACATCAGCGACCTGCCGGTGGCCGGCGCGGCGCCGGAGTGGATGAGCGAGAAGGCGGTCAGCATCGGCGCCTATGTCGTGGCGTCCGGCATCTTCACCGTGCTGGGCACCGTGCCGCAGGTGTTGGGCAGCCCCAACGTGACCGC
>DAOTYX010000013.1:0-25861 GCA_034434635.1 Anaerolineae bacterium
CTGGTGGACGGGCAGGGGAACTTCGGCTCGGTGGACGGGGACAGCCCGGCGGCGATGCGCTACACCGAGGCCCGCCTGGCCCCCATCGCCCTGGAGATGCTCGTTGACATCGAGGCGGAGACCGTAGACTGGACCGACAACTTCGACGGGTCGCTGCGCGAGCCAGCGGTGCTGCCGGCGGCCATCCCCAACCTCTTGGTGAACGGTTCGTCGGGGATCGCGGTGGGGATGGCCACCTCCATTCCCCCGCACAATCTGAACGAGGTCTGCGACGCGCTCGCCTTCCTCATCGAACGGTGGGAGGAGCGGGACGAGGTGACCACTGAGGACCTTATGCAGTTCCTTCCTGCGCCTGATTTCCCCACCGGCGGCGTCATTCTGGGGGAGGAAGGGGCGGCGCAGGCCTACGCCACCGGTCGCGGTCAGGTGGTCGTGCGCGCCCAGGCGCATATCGAAGAGGAGCGGCGGCGCATCCTCATCACCGAATTGCCCTATCAGGTGAACAAGAGCGGGCTCCTGGAGCGCATCGCCGAACTGGTGCGCGACGGGCGGCTGGAAGAGATCGCCGACCTGCGCGACGAGTCGGACCGCCGGGGCATGAGCATTGTGGTCGAACTGAAGCGCGGGGCGCAGCCGCGCACCGTGCTCAACCGCCTCTTCAAGTACACGCCGTTGCAGTCCACTTTCAGCATCCAACTGCTGGCCCTGGTCAACGGCGAGCCGCGGCTGCTCACCCTCAAGCGGGCGCTGGAACTGTACATCGAGCACCGCCAGGAGGTGATCGTCCGCCGCAGCCGGTACGAACTTGCCCGCGCCCAGGCCCGCGCGCATATCCTGGAGGGGTTGAAGGTCGCCCTTGACCACCTGGACGAGGTCATCACCACCATTCGCCGGTCACCCGACGTCGAGACCGCCCGCGCGCGGCTGATGGAGCGCTTCGGCCTGACCCAGGTGCAGGCGCAGGCCATCCTGGACATGCCCCTGCGTCGCCTGGCGGCGCTGGAACGGAAGAAGATTGAGGATGAGTACGAGGAAACCATCCGCCGCATCGCCTACCTGGAGGACCTGCTGGCCTCTCCGCGCAAGGTTCTGGGGGTCATCCGCAACGACCTGATCGAACTGAAGAAAAAGTACGGGGACGAGCGGCGCACGCGCGTCCTGCCGGGGGCCGAGGCTGCTTTCGAGGAGGAAGACCTGGTGACGGCGGAAGAGGTGCTGATCTCCATCACCCGCCGCGGCTACGTCAAACGCGTGCCGGTGCGCGTCTATCGCGCCCAGGGGCGCGGCGGGCGCGGGGTGATCGGCATGGCCACCAAAGACGAGGACTCGGTGCTCTACCTTTTCTCCGCCCACACACTCAACGCGCTGCTGTTCTTCACCAACAAGGGCAAGGTGTATATGGAGCGGGCCTATCAGATCCCTGCTGGCGACCGTACCGCGCAGGGAGCGCTGCTGGCCAGCATCCTCCCCCTCGAGGCTGACGAGCGGGTGACGGCCGCACTGCCGGTGCCCGACTTCTCTGCCGCCGCCTTCCTGACGATGGTCACGGTGCAGGGACGGGTGAAACGCACCCCGCTGGCCGAGTTCGCCAACGTCCGCCCCAGCGGCCTCATCGCCCTCAACCTGGAGCCGGGGGATGAACTGGGGTGGGTGCGGCTCACCCCCGGCGATGCGGAGTTGATCCTGGTGACCGAGGGCGGCCAGGCACTGCGCTTCTCCGAGGAGACGGTGCGGCCGATGGGCCGCGCCGCGGGCGGCGTGAACGGCATCCGCCTGGAACCGGGGGACCGCGTCACCAGCGCTGAGGTGGTCGTGCCCGACGGCGACCTGCTGGTGGTGACGGAGCGGGGCTTCGGCAAGCGCACCCCGCTGACGGAGTTCCCGTTGCAGGGCCGCTATGGCAAGGGGGTCATCTGCATCGGCGGCCAGGAGAAGACCCGCGGGCGGGTGACGGCGGCGCGGGTGGTGGGGCCGCAGGATGAAGTGACGCTCATCTCCGCCGAGGGGATGGCCCTGCGCGCTGCCGTGGAGCGCTTCCCCCGCTCCAGCCGCGCCACCCGTGGCACGAAAGTGATGGAACTGAAAGGGAAGGACCTGCTGGCATCATTGGCGGTGTTGCGCACCACGGAGGAAGCGGAAGAGAGGTAGCGACATGTGGGGGGATGTTCTCCAACGCCGGCCCGGGCAGACCGTGGCGGTGTTGCCGGAGGCGGATGCGGACAGCCTGGCCGAGACGATGGTCGCCTTCGCCAACAGCGACGGCGGGACCATCATCGTGGGCGTGAATGAGTCCGGCCGGGCAACTGGCGCGGCCTATCCGGAGGAGGTCGAAGCGGGAGTGAAGGCCGCACTGGCCCGTTGCCGCCCGCCAGTGCAGACGGAATGGCAGCAGCAGGAGGTCGCTGGCGGCTTCGCCTTCTTTATCTACGTCCCCCGCAGCACCGAACTGCATAGCCTGGACGACGGGCGCGTGCTCGTGCGCACCCGCGACGAGAACCGCCCCCTCTCGGGCGAGGAGATCCGCCACCTGGCCGCGACCAAGTCCACCGGTGACTTCGAAACACAGACGCTGCCCGGCGCGCGGCGCGAGGACCTGGACGATGAGGTGGTCCGGGAGTTCCTGGACAAGTGGCAGGAGAAGCAGCACCGCAAGTGGGAGCGTCCGCTGGACGATCTCCTGGCGCAGACGGGCGCGCTGGACGAGCGAGGAAGGCCCACTACGGCTGGCATGCTCCTCTTCGGGCGCGAGCCGCAGGCCTTCCTGCCGCAAAGTGGCCTGGTCTTCGTCAAGTTCCCCGGCACCGAGCCGCGCGGCGAGGACGGCCGGGCCGGTTACGGGCGGCGCGAGGAGGTCGGCGGCCCGTTGGCCCGCATCATCCAGCGAACGTGGGCCGTGATTATGGAGGAGATGCGCACCGGCGCGGTGGTCAAAGGGCTGGAGCGGGAGGAGCAGACCGAATACCCGCAGGCGGCGATCCGCGAGGCGCTGGTCAACGCCGTGGCCCACCGCGACTACCGGTTGCGTGGGCGGCGCATCGAGGTGCGCATGTTCGCCGACCGCATGGAGATCATCAGCCCGGGCGGCCTGCCCGGCTACATCACCCTCGACAACATCGTGGACGAGCACTTCTCGCGTAACCCGCGCATCGTCGCTGGCCTGTTCCAGTGGGGTTACATCGAGGAACTGGGGCTGGGGGTGGACCTGATGATCGAGGAGATGACCGCCGCGGGTCACCCACCTCCCCACTTCCGCGCTGAACCCTACCTGTTCAGCGTCACCTTCTACAACAAGCAGGAGCGTCCCCCAGTTGCCCTCTGGCAGCGCACGATGAACGAACGGCAGGTCAAGGCCCTGGAGTACATGCAGCGGTACGGCCGCATCACCAGTCGCGAGTACCAGCAACTGTGCCCCGACGTCAGCGTCGAGACCCTTCGCCTGGACCTGGCTAACCTGGTGGAGAAGGGGGTGTTGCTCAAGATTGGGGATAAGAAGGGGACGTACTACATTTTCAAGTGAGGGGGTTGGTTTTCAGGTTACAGGTTGTTTCAGGTTTCAGGTTGTTACAGGTAGGAGGAAGGGGGAGACGAGGGGTAGAGGTGTTTTATCCCAAACTTATCCCAACTTCAATTTGGGATATAATCACGCAACACGGAACACGCAACACGCAACACGTTTCACCCATCACTTTAAGGAGGACCCCAGATGGACCTGCATCTCAGTGATGAGCACCGCATGATCCGCGACATGGCCCGTGACTTCGCCCAGAAGGAGATCGCCCCTATCGCTGCCCATTACGACGAGACGGGCGAGTTCCCCTACGAGACCATCAAAAAGATGGGGGCGATGGGCTTCATGGGCATCGAGGTGCCCGAGGAGTACGGCGGGCAGGGTATGGACACGCTCGCCTATGTCCTGGCGCTGGAGGAGATCTCCAGGGTGGACGCCTCCCACGGCGTGGTGATGTCGGTCAACAACTCCCTTTACGCCTACGGCATCCTCCACTACGGCACCGAGGCGCAGAAGCGCCACCAACTGCGCGCCGTCGCCAGCGGAGAGGCCATCGGCGCCTACGCGCTGACCGAGCCGCAATCCGGTTCCGACGCCGGCAACATCCGCGTCACCGCCGTCCGCTCCGCCAACGGCGACTACATCATCAACGGCACCAAGTCGTGGATCACCAGCGGGCCGGTGGCGAAGTACATCGTCCTCTTCGCCCAGACCGATCCTGAGGCAAAGCCGCGCTACCGGGGCGTGAGCGCCTTCCTCATTGACACGGAACGTCCAGGCTTCTCCCGCGGCAAGACCGAGCCCAAACTGGGTATCCGCGCCTCCGCCACCTGCGAGATCCACTTCGAGGACTACCGCTGTCCGGCGGAGGATATGCTGGGACAGGAAGGGGATGGCTTCAAGATCGCCATGGCTGTGCTGGACGCCGGGCGCATCGGCATCGGCGCGCAGGCGTTGGGCATCGCCGAAGCGGCCTACGAGGCGGCGCTGCAGTACAGCCGCGACCGCCAGGCTTTCGGCCAGCCCATCGGTCAGTTCCAGATGATCCAGCAGAAACTGGCCGACATGAAGTGTCGCATCGAGGCCAGCCGGTTGCTCATTTACCAGGCCGCGCTGGCCAAAGAGGAGTTCAAGAAGACTGGCAAGCGATTCACCCTGGAGGCCAGCATGGCCAAACTCTTTGCCTCGGAGACGGCTAACTTCGTCGCGCGCGAGGCACTGCAGATTCACGGCGGGATGGGCTACAGTAAGGAACTGCCGGTCGAGCGGTACTTCCGCGACGCCAAGGTGACCGAGATCTACGAGGGCACCAGCGAGATCCAGCGCATGGTCATCGCGCGGCTGGAGACGGGGTTGAGGTAAGGTGAGGTGTAAGGTGACCGTCACCTCTCACCGATGGGAGGGGAATTGTGAAAGCGCTCTGCTTCTTTGAACACGGCGAACTGGACGTGCTGCGCTATGCCGACGTGCCCGACCCCCAGCCAGGGCCAGGGCAGGTGCTGGTGCGCGTGCGGGCCTGCGCGCTCAACCACCTGGACGTCTTTGTCAGGCGCGGCTGGCCAGGGCTCAAACTGGCGTTGCCCCACTGGTGCGGCGCGGATGTGGCCGGCGAAGTGGCCGCCCTGGGTGAGGGCGTGACCGGCTGGTCGGTAGGCCAGCGGGTGGTGCTGGATCCCGGTGTCACTACCGCCGAGGACGAGTTCACCCGCCGCGGCGAGCACTCCGTCAGCCCCGGCTACGTCATTCGTGGCGAGCAGGTGCCCGGCGGCCAGGCGGAGTTCGTCCTCGCCGCTCCCGAGGACCTGATGCCCATCCCCGACGGCTGGGACTTCCCCCAGGCGGCAGCGCCGCTCCTGGTGAGCCTCACCGCCTGGCGCATGCTCATCCACCGCGCCCGCCTGCGGGCTGGCGAGTCGGTGCTCATCGTCGGCGCCGGCGGCGGCGTCAACTCGATGGCCATCCAGATCGCCAAACTGGCCGGGGCCACGGTCTATGCCCTGACCAGGAGCGACGAGAAGATGGAGAAGGCCCGCGCCCTGGGCGCCGACGTGGTGCTGGACTATCACGCCGACCCGGCCTGGAGCAAGACGCTCTTCAAGTTGACCGACCGGCGCGGGGTGGATGTGGTGGTGGACAACGTGGGTCGGGCCACGCTGAACGACAGTATCCGCGCCGTGGCCCGCGGCGGGCGCATCGTCATCGTCGGCAACACCTCCGGCCCGCAGGTGGAGATAGACACGCGCTTCATCTTCTCCAAGCAGATCAGCCTGATCGGCTCGACGATGGGCTCCCACCAGGACTTCCGCGACGTGATGGCTCTGGTGTGGGCCGGGAAACTGAAACCGGTGGTGGATTCCGTGCTGCCCCTCTCGGAGGGACGGGCCGCCTTCGAACGGCTGGAGCGCGGCGAGCAGTTCGGCAAGATCGTGTTGACACCCTGACAGGATGGGCCAAACCAGCAAAGGAAACCCCCGTTTCACCCACGGTCAGAAATGGACGTGGGCGGTCGTCGTGACGCTGCTGCTGTTCCTGGCCTTGGGTAACCTGGGACGGGGGGTGATGGCGCTGCACATCCGCGCTGCCCTCCCCTCCCTGCCGCTGACGGTGCCGCTGGAGTATCTGGCGGCGATGGGCTTCTTCTGGGCCGCCGCTTTCGCCGCCTGTGTGGTCGGGCTGTGGCGCCTGTCACCGTGGGGCCGTCGGGTCACGCCCATCGCTGTCACGCTCTACCAGGCCCACGTCTGGCTCAACCACCTCTGCTTCGACGCCTCCGACTACGCCCGCCAGACCCGCCCCTTCGACCTGCTGATGACGCTGCTCTGCCTGGCCCTTGTCTGGGGCGGACTGTGGGTCTTGAGCCGTGAACGGCGGCCCGCGGTCAGTGAGAAAGGAGCATGATGTCCCACGTCTTCATCTCCACCCATCCGTTGGTGATGCACAAACTGGCCCTCCTGCGGGACGAGCGCACCGACCCCAAGAAGTTCCGCGAACTGGTGCGCGAGATCTCCACCCTGCTGGTCTACGAGGCCACCGCCGACCTGCGCACCAACCCGGTGATGGTGCAGACGCCGATGGGCCAGGCGGAGGGGCGACGGCTGGCGGAGAACATCGGCCTGGTGCCGATCCTGCGCGCCGGCCTGGGTATGGTCGAAGGGGCCTGGCAGATGATCCCCGGCGCGGAGGTGTGGCACATCGGCCTGCTGCGCGACGAGCGCACCCTCCTCCCGATCCAGTACTACTCCCGCCTGCCGGTCAGTCCCACGGTGGATGTCTGTCTGGTGCTGGACCCGATGCTGGCCACTGGCGGGTCGGCAGTGGCAGCGGTGGACATCCTCAAAAAGTGGGGGACGCAGCGCATCAAGTTCGTCGGCCTGATCGGCGCGCGGCCCGGCGTGGAGCATTTCACCGCCGCCCACCCGGATGTGCCGGTCTACCTGGCGGCGATGGACGAGCACCTCAATGAGGCGGGGTTGATCATCCCTGGCCTGGGGGATGCAGGGGACCGGATGTTCGGGACGGGATAGAGGACAAGGGGGACGCGGGGGCGCGGAGTGGAAGTAGGGGCAGCGTACCTGGTCGTGTTCGCCGTGGCCGCGGTGGCGGCGGCGCTGCTGACGCCGTTCTCGGCCTGGCTGGGGCTGCGGCTGGGGCTGGCGGACCTCCCTGGCGGGCGGCGGGCGCACCAGGGCCGCGTGTCGCGCCTGGGCGGGATCGGCCTCTTCTTCCCCTTTATGCTCGCCCTGGCAGTGGGCCGTGCCCTTCACATCCCTACCGCCGACCCCAACGAGTCGCTGCGCCTGCTGGGGCTGGTCGTCGGCAGCGCCTGGATGTTCCTGGTGGGCCTGGCGGACGACCGCTGGGAACTGCCGGCCTGGGCGCAGCTGCTCGCCCAACTGGTCGCCGGAGGGATCGCCATCGCCACGCTCATCTTCATCGAGCGGGTGAACAACCCTCTGACCAACCGCATCTTCGTCTTCCCTCCCGCGCTCATCGTCCTGCTGACCCTCTTCTGGGTTGCCGGCATGGTCAACACGGTCAACTTCCTGGACGGGTTGGATGGGCTGGCGGCGGGGGTGAGCGCCATCCTCTGCATCGTGCTGGCGGTGCACATGCACCGCGTCGGGCAGCCCAGTGTGGCGCTCCTGCCGCTGGCGTTGTTAGGGGCCACGATAGGCTTCCTCCCCTACAACTTCAACCCGGCGCGGGTCTTCATGGGCAGCACCGGCTCTTTCTTCCTGGGGTACGCCCTGGGCTGCCTGGGGATCATCGCCGGGGCGCGTGTGGCGACGGTGCTGCTGGTGGTGGTCATCCCTGTCACCGACGTGGCCTGGCAGATCGTGGACCGGTTGCGTCACCACCGCTCGCCGGGCTGGGGCGACCGCGGTCACCTGCACTTCCGTCTGCTCGACCTGGGGTTTTCCCAGCGGGCCATCGTCCTGGCCTATTGGGCGGTCTGTGCCCTGTTCGGCCTGCTGGCCCTGCTCCTCTCCTCACGCGTGGAAAAGTTACTCGCCCTGTTGGTGATGGCGGGCCTGGTGGTGGGGTTGCTGCTGCTCCTCTCGCGCCGCGCCCCGCCTCCGGGTTAGATGGAGGGGAACTGCCGGGCCACGGCCTCGTGGCCGGCAGCCAGCAGCACGGTGAAGAGAATGTCCAGCACCAGGGTGACGCCAAACACCAGAAACAGCCACTGAAAGACCAGGTTGACCGGGCGGGCCAGCCAGTGCAGGAGCGAAGGTCCCAACCCGATCAGCAGGGCCAGGCCCAGCAGGACGAGCAGGAACAGGCCCACTGGCAGGAACCCCTGGCGGTCGGTCGGCGAAGGGAACATATTGATGCTGGTGACAAAGACCAGATAGGCCGCCAGCCAGGCCTCCCATGAGGTGAAAGCCCCGAAGAGAAGCCGTAAGCCCTCTGGCCAGTTGCCGCTCGTCATCTCGTCGTAGACTGCCCCCAGGTCGAAGGCCAGCAGGCCGATGAGTGCAATCACCAGCGTCCCGGCAAGCAGCGGGGCCACCCCGATCAGGGCGTGTCGCGCCACATCGGTCGGCCCGTGCCGGACATACCCCAGGGTGATCCAGTTTCTCTGCACCGAGGGGCTCATAGAGATGCCCTGGACATCAACGCCGAGCAGGGTGGCGGCGCCGGCGTGGGCCAGTTCGTGGATCACTGTGCCGGGGAGCATGAACATCGCGTACAGCCATAACGCGAACCGGTTGTCGCCGAAGAGGTGAACAGGGATCAGCCGCACGTGAGCATGACCGAAGGCCCGCAGGGTGGCGAGCACGCCCACGATGGCCAATGTGCCGATGACCAGCGCCCAGTTCACCGGTACTCCACCCGCATCCCGCGTGCCCGCTCCAGCCCCTTCTCCGCCCCCAGGATGAGCAGGACGAAGGGCAGGTCCACCAGCGCCGTCAGGCCGCAGGCCACGGCCAGCCAGCGCAACGCGCTGCTCAACGGCCCGGCGGCCAGCCCTTCGCCCAGCACGCCCACTGCCAGGGCCGCGAGGAGCAGGAAGAGCAACACCACCGGCCAGGCGCGCATGTCGGAGCGGCTGGGGAGCATCGTGTTGGCGACGGCGAAGGCCAGATAGGCCCACACCCAGGCGTCGGGGGCGTGCAGTGCCTCCCGCAATCCTGTCACCAATGCCGCCCCGTCGCCAGCGGCCAAGGCCTGCCCGGCTGGCCCCAGCCGCAGACCCCAGAAGCCGATCAGCAACAGCGCCAGACAACCGACCAGCAGCGGCGCCAGGCCGATCAGCGCCGTCCGCACCGGCCCCGTTCTCTCGACTGGCACGAACCCCAACTGGATGCGGCCCCCGGTCCGCGCGGGACGCAGGGAGATGCGTCCCACCCGTACCCCCAGCAACCGCCCGGCCAGCGCGTGGCTGACCTCGTGCAGCACCACGCCGGGCAACAGCGGCAGGGCATACAGCCACACCGCCACCTCGGGGTCGTTCACCAGGAGCAGCGCCACTCCCTGCAGGTGACGGTGAATCCAGCGCTCCAGGAGCAGCAGCGGCACAAGCGCCACGGCGAACCAGATGAAGGAGGATGCGGAGAGGGGGAGCAGGGGAGACGCGGAGAAGCGGAGAAGCGGAGAGGGGGTCATCGCGCCTGGAAGGCGGCCAGGCCATAGCGGACGATGGCGGCGAACTCGTCGGCCTTCAGGCTGGCCCCGCCCACCAGCGCCCCGTCAATCTCCGGCTCGCGCATGAACTCAGCGATGTTGTCGGCCTTGACCGATCCGCCGTACTGGATGCGCACCGCCTGGGCGACCTGGTCGCCGTAAAGCGCAGCCAGGGTGGCCCGCACCACACCGCCGACGATGCGGTTGGCGTCCGGCCCGTGGGCAGGGACCCCCGTGCCGATGGCCCATATCGGCTCGTAGGCCAGCACCACGGTGCGTGCCTGTTCGGCGCTGACGTCGCGCAGGGCGGCGCGCACCTGCCCGCCGACGAAGGACTCCGTCCCCCCGGCGCGGTTCTGCTCCAGGCTCTCCCCCACGCAAAGGATGGGAGTCAGCCCATGGGCCAGGGCGGCGCGCAGTTTGCGGTTTACCTGCTCATCGCTCTCGCCAAATAGCGTGCGTCGCTCGGAGTGGCCGATGATCACCCCATCGCACAGCCCCTCCAACATCCGTGGCGACACCGCGCCGGTGAACGCTCCCGCCTCCTCCCAGTGGACGTCCTGCGCGTACAGGCGAATGGGCGAGCCATCCAACGCCCGCCGCACCGCTTCCAGGGCCGGGAACGGCGGGCAGACAGCGATCTCCACTCCCTGCACGTCGTCCAGCAGCGACCGCAGTTCACCCACCAGGGCCACCGCCTCGGCGATGGTCTTATTCATCTTCCAGTTGCCGGCAATGAACGGTATGCGCATGTCTAACCCCACAACCTGAAACCTGCAACCTGCAACCCGCAACCTCACTCCGGCATATCCTGCGCCTTTACGGCCAGCCGACTACCGGTGTCGCCGTACAGCGCTGGGAACTCCTCCACGATCTTGGCGATATGGTCGTGCAACTGAGCGCGCAGGAAAGCCTGCACCTGCGGGGAGTGGGCGAAGGTGTTGATCAGGAACTCGAAGGCGGCATTGGTCTCCGTACTCTCCCACTCGTGTACCATCTGGTAGGCATCCTCCAGGTTCCCAATCCGCTGCAGAAGATGCTCGGGGGAATGCTGCAGCCGTTCCCGCAGGTCGCGCGCCCACTGTGGGTCGGCAGGCGCAGCCTGCTGCTCAGCGCTGAGTCCGTCACGGATGCGCTCCAGCCAGTGGGCGTGGCTGGCCTCCTGCGCGGCGTAGTCGCGCCAGAAGCGGGCGATCTGAGGGACGTGGCGGAACTTCGCCTCCAGT
This sequence comes from Anaerolineae bacterium, assembly GCA_034434635.1. Classification (GTDB taxonomy): domain Bacteria; phylum Chloroflexota; class Anaerolineae; order B4-G1; family DUEL01; genus DAOTYX01. The sequence goes on from DAOTYX010000013.1 coordinate 10,864, forward strand.
CCGCAGTAGATCTGTTCGGCAGCCTCCTCCGCCGCGATGGCCAGAGTGAAAAGGGTGTCTATCGTCACCGGTTCTGATGCCATAAGTGCCTCCGGTAGCGAGGTCTCTGGTGCGCCTATTATAGCAGAAGTTGAAAAAAACTGTAACCGTGGTTGATTTCTTTTCTTGTTTCGAGTACACTGTATTCACCGCCCCGATCTGGTTTTCGGCGCGTCGGCCGTACCGGGTCGGGAATGCCAGGGCAGGGAGGGCAGGCCGATGGCTGAGAGAGGGGGGAGGTCAGAGAGCACCGTCGGGCGACGCTGGGGCGTAGGAGGAGATCATCCCTGGCTGGCGCTGGTGGTGGCCGTGTTGCTGGCACAGGCCGCTTTCTGGGGGATGACTGCACTTCTGCACCCTCCCGCCCCGCCCTACCCGATGGTGCGCCTGACGGTGACGGGAGAGGGTCACTACCGCGACGCCCGCTGGCCGCAGCCCTTCACGCTGGTCACCACCGACCACGTGACGGTGAGCCTGACCGTCACGCCCCCCCGGCCGGTCGGCCTGACGTTGCGCGCCTGGGACGAGACCGGGCGGCTTCTGCCGGGCCGGGCTGTCAGCGCGATGTCGGGCCAGGCGGTGGGGCCGCTGACGCCGGGGCGCAACCTGTTGGTCGCCGAGGGACCACCAGGCCACTTCGCCACCGCGCCGGTCTGGTACCTGCCCCGCGACGCCCCGGATGACTTCTCGCACATCACCCGTACCGTCGCCATCACCCTCACACCGGAGCGCATCCAGGCGCTCTACACCGTCCAGTTCGGCCCCGGAGCGCCGCGTGAGGAACTGATCGCCCTGCTGACCGGCGAGTCCCCACCCGGCCTGTTTCTCAAGCGGCTCTTCTACGCCACGCAGGAGGGGTTCACTGCCGCCGAATGGACCACCGTGCGCCCTCCCCATCTGACCGCCGAGGGCGGCCTCTATCAGGTGGAGATCGCCGCTTCCTCAGATGAGCCGTTCTACAATCCCAGCCGCCTGCCCATCCTGCTGGCCATTTCACCAGCCCCGACAGGGGAGGACAACGGCATCACCCTGCTGCGCCTGGTCGCCGCAGGTGGGGCGCAGTTGCAGACCTGCCAGTTTCCCCCCGACTCCACCGCTGCCGGGGTGTGGACGTGGGCGCTGGAGCCAGGAGAAGCGCCGCCGCGTGTCCGGTGTCACTTCGGGGCGCAGATTGACCCTACCCGCTCGCCCATCGCCTGGGGACGGTATCAGTGGACGCGCCTGCTGCAGACGGTGTGGGCCTGGCGCGGCCTGGGTTGGTTGGTGGTATGGAGCCTGCCGCCGCTCACCCCCTGGCTCTACGGCGCGCTGGCCGTGCTGCCGCTGCTCATCATCCGCCGCATCGTCCAGGGGCCGGTGGTGCGACGCCTGACCACGGCTGGCGTGGGGCTGGCCTTCGGCGTGGCCTGCGCGGGACTCTCGGCCTGGGCAGCGTCACTGTGGCTGCCGGGGTTGAGTGGCGCCGGGCTGCTGTGGGCTGGTGGACTGGCCAGCCTGGGGGTCCTGTTCCTGACCTGCTATGAGCCCCCGCCAGCCTGGCGCTGGCCATTGATGACCGCCTGGCCCCTGCTGATTGGCGCGTCGCTGGGGGCGCTCACACGGCCTGGGGAGTGGACCTCCGGCGTGACCCTCGTCTACCGGGCGGCAACCCCACCCCCCGGCGGTTGGACTTCTGGCCTGGTCATCTCCCTGTTCTCTGCTCCCCTCCTGGCCTTCATCTGGTGGTTGAGCCGGCGCGCCTGGCAGGAACGCGGCGCCACGTCATCCCGCTCTAAGCGATGGTGGGCGTTCCTCCTGGCTGCCGTCTTCCTCCTGCTGCTGGCCCTGCCCACCGCGGCTGACCCTGTGGACTTCTCGCCAGTGGCTGGGGCGTGGAGCCTCAACCCTGGTCGGGAGCTGACCCTGCTGACGGTCTGGGTAGGACTTCCCTACGTCGCGCTGACATTGCTGGCGGCGCTTCTCCAGCGCCACGATGAACTGCCAGCAGAGGGAACGGCACAGGTCGCCGCTGCGGCCTCTCTGGCCGCTGCGGTCTCCCTGCTTCAGGCCGCTGAGAAGGAGAACCCTGCCGGCCAACAGCGACTGGAGGAGGTGGCCCGCCGCGAGCGCGAACGGCGCGCCCTGGCGCTCCTCACCCTGCTTCTGGCCGCCTTTGCTGCGGGTCTGCTCCGCCAACCGCTCACCACCTACGCTGCCCTGTTGCCCGTCGCCCCGCTGCTGGCCTGGGGCGGCTTCCGGCTGCTGCTGCGACCACCTGTCGAGCGCGACCTGCCCTCTGCCCTGCGTGTGCTGCTGGCGGTGCCGCGCTGGCGGCGTGAACTCACCCGCACTGCCCTGACGCTGCTGGCGGACGGGCGCACCCAGGAGGAGCAGGACGCCGCTCAGGAGGCGTTGCGCCCGCTGCTGGAGGGGGGACAACGCCGCATCTCCATGGCCGATGTCGTCTTCGCCGCCGACGGCGGGGAGAGTGGCTGGACACGCGGCCTGGTCGCCCTGCGGCGTGCGCTGCTACTGCTCATCCCCCTCGGGGTGTTCTTCGCCCCGGCTCTCGCCTCCGCCATCGCCGCCCGTTCCGCCACCGCCTTCGGCCCGCTGGAAGTGCTCTCCGTCTTTCTCGTCCCCTTCGGCCTGCGCTGGCTTCTGCCCGCCTTTGTCCTGGGGTACGGCTTCCCCTATCTGCGTGGTCACAACGGCTGGGAGAAGGGGCTGTTCCTGGGGCTGGTCATCGCCCTGGCCAACCTGGCGCAGGACACCATCCTCTACGCTCGGAGCACGCAGGATGTGCTGGGGTTGCTGGTCGAGGGCGGCCTGACGATACTGGTCCTCTCGATCGTCGGCGTCTGGGCTTTCGACTGGCGGCGGGTGGCGGAGGCCGGAGGGCGCTTCTCCCACCTGCGCACCCTCTACGGACTCTCCACGCTCACCGGCTATCTGACGAGCCTGTTGCCCCCCGTGGCCGCTATCGTCACCGAGGGGGTGCAGGGACGGCTTACCTCGCTCCTGCGCGCCTTCGTCGAGATGGTGCTGCCCAATATCAGCCGTTTTTGAGCACGAAAGGCGCGAAAGGCGCGAAAGGCGCGAAAGGCGCGAAAGGCGCGAAAGGCGCGAAAGGCGCGAAAGGCGCGAAAGACGCGAAAGGCGCGAAAGGCGCGAAAGGCGCGACAAGAACACAAAGAACACGGGGTTCGTGTTTCGTGTTTCGTGGTCCGTGGTCCGTCGTCCGTCGTCCGTCGTCTCTCAATGGGGAGGGTACCATGAGACGGTTATGGCTCCTGATCTTGCCGATTGCCATCCTGGTCGGCCTGAGCGGCTGTGCTCGCGGGGACGAGATAGCCACACCCCCTGCCCTGCCACACTCCGGGCAGCGCCTCCATCTGGAGCGTGGCCTGCTGGAAGGGGAGCAGGGCCGCGAAGGGGAACCCTATTACATCGAAACCGCTTCCGGCGCTCTCATCCCTGCCCCTGAGCAGCCCGGCACGCGCTTCCTCGTCGCCGTCGGCGCGGACGGGGTGACGCTGGTACAGGTTCGCCAGGGCACAGTCTGGGTCTGGGCCAACGATGTCTGGGTGAGCCTGGCGGATGGGCAGCAGACCCGCATCTGGCCCGGCAGGGCACCGGAGACCCCCTCCGGCGTCTCGGCGTACCTGGACCGCGTCACCTACCTGGCCAACCCACGGTTGGGGGAGTAGGAGGGAAAGATGAGGACAGTGTGGAACTTCTCTGGCTGGCTTCTTGTCGTTACCCTCCTTGCCTCCCTTCTCGCCTGTGTTCCCCCCACTGAGACCCCGACCCTGCCCGGTGGGCCGCTCAACTCGACACTGGCGCTAGAGTCGGGTGTGGCCACGGCCAGCAATGGGAACGGCAGCACGCGGGCGGGCGGGCTGGCCGTGTCACGGCAACCGTCGGGCGTGGCTTACATCCTCACCTTCCCTCAGGGAGACGCGGTGCTGCCGCCCGAGCCGGGCGAGGAGTTCGCCTTCGGCGTCCGCCCCGACGGGACGGTGGTCATGCAGGCGCGGGTGGGGCAGATCGAGGCCTCTCCAGACGGCCGGCGGGCTTTCACCGTGCCCCAGGGAGAGGAGTGGCTACTGGCCCCCGGCACGGCCGAGGTGCTGGCTGGTCGGTGGGTGGCCGGCTCGACGCTGAACGTCGAGGAGTTCGTACCCACGGAGGGGGTCGAGGCTCCCTCTTTCATCGAGGCCGTGCCCCGCCAGGAGCCGGAGGTGATCACCCCACTGCCCACCACCCCGCCGCTGCCTCCGTCGCCAGAGCCGGTGACTCCCGAGGCTGCCACGCTCCGTCTCTGGCACCCCTGGGCCTATGAGCCGGAGGGAGAAGCGCTCGTCGCTGCTGTGCGCGCCTTCGAGGCGCGCTACCCGCAGGTGAAGGTCGAGATCGTGCCGATGGGCTGGACCGGGCTGCGCGAGGCGGTGACGGCCGCGTTGATGGCCGGCACGCCGCCCGACCTGGTCATCGCCTCTTCCGATGACGCCATCGTCTGGGCTGACCAGGGACTGCTTCAGCCGGTGGACGACCTGGAGGCAGAGGGGCGACTGGGTGATCTCTACCCCGCCGCACTCGACGGGCTGCGCTATGGAGAGCATCTCTGGGGGGTGCCGCTTCGCGTCGGCGTGGCCGCCCTCTACTATGACCGTCAGCAGGTAGACCCACCGCCGCCCACCAATCGTCAGATGCTCGAATACCTGACGGCGGGTGTCCCGCTGGCCATCCCCCGCCACTTCTATTACACCTACGGCCTGCTGACCGGGTACGGCGGGACGCTGGTCGCGCCTTCAGGCGGGGCAGGCTTGGATAGCCAGTTCACCTACGCTTACCTGGACTTCCTGCGCGCCTTGCTGGGAACCGGCAACCTGGTCTACGGTGACCCGGTGGAGGCGGCCATAGCCTTCCGCGAGGGGCGGGTAGCGATGATCGTGGATGGGTCGTGGATGCTGCCCACGTACCGCGCCGGGCTGGGCGAGCGGCTGGGCGTGGCGCTCCTGCCCCGCATCGAGGAGACTGGACAGTGGCCCTCGCCGCTGATCGGCAGCGATGTCTGCGTGATCCCGGCGGGGGTCGGCGAGACACAACGACAGGCTGCGGCCGCTCTTGCCGCTGCCCTGGCCGGTGAGGATTTCCAGCGGCGGATAGCCCAGGACCTGAACACGCTGCCCGCCGCTATCCGCTTTGCCCAGGAGGACCCGCTCTTGGAGGCCTTCAGCCAGCAGGCCAGGCTGGCGACGCCCGGCGTGGTCCATCCCCGGCGGGCGGAGATCCTCGAGGTGGGCCAGGAGATGGTGGAGCGGGTGCTGTTGCAGGGGTGGGGGATCGAAGAGGCCATCGCACCAGCGGCGGAGCAGATCGGGGCCCTGCTGTTTCCGTAGGACGGAGAGAGGGAATGGAAAGAAGGCGGATCATCGCCGTCATCGGCGGGTCGGCAGCCACGCCCGAAGAGGAAGAGGCAGCGGAAGCGGTGGGGCGGGCGTTGGCGGCAGCCGGCGCGGTGCTGGTCTGCGGGGGGCGTGGCGGGGTGATGGCCGCAGCCTGCCGTGGGGCCAGGTCGGCCGGCGGTCTCACCATCGGCATCCTCCCTGGCCCTACTGCCCAGGAGGCTAACCCCTATGTGGACGTGGCGATCGTCACCGGGATGGGGGAGGCGCGCAACGCCATCATCGCCCGCACTGCCCAGGCCGTGGTCGCCATCGGCGGCGGCTACGGCACGCTGAGCGAGATCGCCTACGCGCTGCACTTCGGCGCGCCGGTGGTGGGGCTGGGTACCTGGGAAGTGGCGCGGGAAGGGCAGCTGCCAGCACCCATCCACCGCGCCGCTTCGCCTGAGGAGGCGGCTGCACTGGCGCTGCGCCTGGCTGCTCCCGCAGGGGGTGACTCTTCGCCCTGATGTCGCGGTGTCGTCCTGTACGACGGCTTCGCGTACCTGGCCAGGCTGACCTTCAGTTTCGGCAATGGGCAGAACGATGCCCTGCTACTCGAGGTAGATGCCCGCAACGGCAATTCCCACCAGCCGAAGGTTGACCTCGGTTCGCCCACTTGACAGCCAGATGGAATCAGGGTATTCTACCTCCATCCCCAAACAGGGTAAAGGAGGTCCAACATGCAGAAGTGGGAATGCCAGGTTTGCGGTTACGTCTATGACCCGGCAAAGGGCGATCCGCAGAGCGGTATCCCCGCCGGGACAGCCTTCGAGGATCTGCCAGAGGACTGGGTCTGCCCCGACTGCGGCGCGACCAAGGACATGTTCGAGCCGGTGGATTAGGCGTGCCGCGCGGCGCTCCGGCCGTCTGGAGGGGCCTGTCCATGCGACACGTCATCGTGGGCAACGGTGTCGCCGGCATCACCGCCGCCACGGAACTGGCGACGCGCCACGCTGGGGAGATCGTCGTCTACACCGCCGAGCGCTACCCCTACTACTTCCGTCCGCAGTTGCCCCGCTTCCTGGCTGGCGAACTGGCCCAGGAGCGGCTCTTCGCCCGCCCGCCTGCCTGGTACGACGAGCAGGGCATCCGCGTCCATCTGGGGCAGGCGGTCGTGCGCCTGCTGCCCGACCAACACCGCGTCGTGCTGGCCGATGGCAGCGAAGTGGCTTACGATCGTCTGTTGCTGGCAACCGGCGCGGTCCCTGCTGTCCCTCCGGTCGAGGGGGCGGGTCGGCGTGGCGTCTTCACCCTGCGCACCCTCGACGATGCACTGGCGATCCGCGAGTACGCCGCCCGCAGCCGCCATGCGGTCGTCATCGGCGGGGGACTGCTGGGGCTGGAGGCGGCCCGCGGCCTCCTCGGCCTGGGGCTGACGGTCACGGTGCTGGAGTTCTTCTCCCGCCTGATGCCCCGTCAGTTAGATGAAGAAGGGGCCGCGCTTTTCCGTGTCCTGGTCGAACGGCTGGGCCTCCAGGTGACCCTGAACGCCAGGACTCAGGCCTTCCTGGGCGATGAGGCGGTGCAGGGGGTCAGGCTGGAGGACGGACGGGAGATTCCGGCGCAAATGGTGCTGGTCTGTACCGGGGTGCGCTGCAACGCCGACCTGGCTGCCGCGGCCGGCCTCACGGTGAACCGCGGGGTGGTGGTGGATACGCGTATGTCCACCAGCGTCCCCGACATCTACGCCGCCGGCGACTTGGCCTCTTTCAACGGCCGCTCGTGGGGCATCATCCCCCAGGCGCGCGCTCAGGCGCTCGTCGCCGCAGCCAATATGGCTGGCGAGGAGGCTACTTACGAGGAAGTGGTGCCATCCACCACGCTCAAGATCACCGGTATTGACCTGACCTCATGTGGCGTGGCAGTGCCGGAAGGGGAGGGTTTCCTCGAGTTGCGCCATACTGACCCTGCGGCGGGGATCTACAGGAAACTGGTACTGCAGGGTGACGTCGCCGTGGGCGCCATCGTCATCGGTGACCGCGACGCGGCACGCCGCTTCGAGGCGCTGACCACCGCCCATGCCCCGCTCAGCCGGGAGGAAGCAACAGCCTTAGTGAAGGGGTGACACAGAGATTTGGAGCGCGCTGACGGAGTCAGCGCTTTCAAAGCGGCGGCATGGCCGCCGCAAGCCAAAGTTTGGAGTGTGCCGACGAAGTCGGCACTTTGAAAGCGGCGACGTGTCGCCGCAAGCCAAAGTTTGGAGTGCGCCGACGGAGTCGGCGCTTTGAAAGCGGCGACATAGTCGCCGCAGTCCAAAGGCGCTTGCAGAGCGGCGACACGTCGCCGCAGGCCAAAGTTTGGAGTGCGCCGACGGAGTCGGCGCTTTGAAAGCGGCGACATAGTCGCCGCAGGCCAAAGGCGCTTTCAGAGCGGCGACACGTCGCCGCAAGCCAAAGTTTGGAGTGCGCCGACGGAGTCGGCGCTTTGAAAGCGGCGACATAGTCGCCGCAATCCAAAGGCGCTTTCAGAGCGGCGACACGTCGCCGCAATCCAAAAACGCTTTCGACGCGGCGACGCGTAGAAGCAAGGAGAAAGGAGGACAAAGATGGGCACGAAAGGACGGGAGATCGTTGGTGTCGAGGTGGAGCGGCTCGTAGAGACGCTCCGTAAGGCCTTCGCCGATGAATGGCTGGCCTACTATCAGTACTGGCTGGGCGCGAAGGTGGCCAAAGGCCCGATGAAAGAGGCCGTCATCGCCGAATTGATCCAACACGCCGCCGATGAACTGCGCCACTCGGACATGCTGTCGCTGCGCATCATCCAACTGGGCGGCACGCCGCCGCTCTCGCCGCAGGAGTGGTACAAACTCACCAACTGCGGCTACGACGCCCCGGCTGACCCCTACGTCAGGGTGCTGCTGGAGCAGAACATCCACGGCGAGCAGTGCGCCATCGGCGCCTACAAGCAGTTGATGGAGATGACGCAGGACGCTGATCCGGTGACCTACAACATGGCCCTCAGCATCCTCACCGACGAGATCGAGCACGAAGAAGACCTGCAGGCCCTGTTGGAGGACCTGCAACTGATGCAGTCTCGCGGCTGAGCCCGGCCCCCGTCGTTGCGCCAGGCGCTCCGGGGTCGCCTCCGGGCCGCCTGGCGCAGCCGTTTATCCGATGAACGATGACCATCGCCGAACGGAACAAGAACCTGCGCATCGTCGCCGAACTGCTCCAGGTCCACCTGCCGGCCGCGCTGGAGGACCAACCACTGGCCCATGACTTGCTCTCCGTTGTAGGGATGACCCTGCGCGCCGTCTATGAGGATGCGCTTCATTCGTCAGACGTCTGGGACCGCAAGCACTACCACCTGCGCGCGGACCTGTTCCGCGACGAGTGGACGTGGGCGCTGGCCGCGGCAAACACCGCCGAAGGCCTGGCCGACCGCGCCGCCCCGGTGACCCCGGAGAGCCTGGAACGCCTGCGACGGCTCATCCGCGCCCCACTGGAGGTGCCTGCCCGGCGGCTCATCCGCCACCCGGAGGCCTTTCGCGGCGCGGCGCAGGCCAACCGCGCCCGACGCAAATCGGCCTGACCGCTCCGAGACTTCCGATATCTTGGGAGGAGGCAACCCATGAGACCAACCCTCTTGCTCATCGGTGCCGGCGGGTTGGGCAGCACGATCCTGGAACTGCTGGCCCGCACGGAAGGCCTGGGTGAGATCGTCGTCGCCGACCGGGACGCCGCGCGCGGCGAGGCGCGCTGCAACCTGGCCCGCCTGGGGGCGCTGGCGCAGGGACCCGCGCCCACGATCCGCTTCCTGCCCCTCGACCTGCACAACGCCGACGCCGTAGCCGAGGCGGTGCATCGCATCGCCCCCGACATCATCCTCACCACCGCCAGCCTGCAGACCTGGTGGCTGGCGGATCTGCTGCCGCCGGAAGCGGCAGCGGCGGTCAAACGGGCCGGCTTCGGCGTCTGGCTGCCGGTCAACCTGACCCTGACGCTGAAACTGATGCGCGCGCTGCGCGACGCCGACTACCACGGCGTGACCATCGTCGCTCCCTACCCCGACGTGGTTAACGTGGTGCTGGGCCGGCTGGGACTGGCCCCCACCTGCGGCCTGGGCAACCTGGACGAGATCGTGCCCAAGGTGCGCCTGCTGGCCGCCGAACGGCTGAACACCCCGGTCGAGGCGGTGCGCGTACTGCTGGTGGCCCACCACGCCGTGGAGCCGTTCGTCTTCGGCAAGCCAATGACCGAGCGTCCGCCCTACTTCTTGCGTATCGAACACGGCGGCGAGGATGTGACCGCAGCGGTGCAGGGCGACGACCTGCTCTTCGCCCTCTACCCTATCCCCTCCGGTCCGGTGACCCACTTCCTCACCGCCGGCTCCGCCGTGCGCCTGGTCCGCGCCTTCATCTCTCCCGGCGGCGCTTTCCTGCACGCCCCCGGCCCGCTGGGCCTGCCCGGCGGCTACCCCATCATCGTCGAGGGCGACACGGTGCGGCTGGCCCCCATCGCTGGCCTGACGCCGCAGGAGGCGGTGGCGATCAACGAGCGCGCCCACCGCTTCGACGGCATCGAGCGCATCGAAGCCGACGGCACGGTCGTCTTCTGCTCCTGGGCGGTGGAGGCGCTGCGCCAGACCCTGGGCTACGATTGCCCGCGCCTGGCCCCTGACCAGGCCGAGGAGCGCGCGGGTGAACTGATGGCCCGCTTCCGCCGCTTCGCCGAACAGCACGGGGTGACGCTGCCATAACCCCTTCCCTGCCGCCTAAGGCGGGGGGATCCGTCAGACCGAGGAGACCTGCGGAGCAACCCGGATGGCCGACGACATCCGTCAACGCCTGGAGCAGAAGACCGCCCAACTGCGCGCCATCGGTCAGATCAGCGCGGCGCTGGCGGCTGCCTGGGAACTGGAGGACACGCTGACGGTGATCACCCGCATCACCTCGGAGGTGATGGGGGTGGACTCCTGCTCCATCTACCTGCAGGAGCCGGGCAGCGACCGGCTGGTGCTCAAGGCGACCACCGGTCTGGCGCAGGAAGCCGTTGGCCACGCCTCGCTGGCCATCGGCGAGGGGTTGACCGGATACGCCGTCACGCAGGGGCGACCGGTGGCGGCGCGGGATGCCCTCAGCGACCCGCGCTTCAAACTCCTGCCCGAGACGCGCGAGGAGGGGCTGCGTTCCCTCCTGGCCGTGCCGCTCAGCGTGCAGGGACGCAGCATCGGCGCGCTCAACGTCCAGACCGCCCAGCCGCACGACTACACCGCCGACGAGGTCGAACTGCTCTCCCTCATCGCTAACCTGGCCGCCGGGGCGCTGGAAAAGGCCGCCCTCTACGACCGCATGCGCCAGCAGATCGCCGAACTCTCCACCCTGGCCGAGGTCAGCCGCACGGTCACCTCACCGCTCTACCTGGACGAGATGCTGGGCGTGGTCACCGAGATGGCCGCGCGGGTGATGGGTGCCAAAGCCACCTCCCTGCGCCTGCTGGACGAGGCCAGCGGCCTGCTGGTGCTGCGCGCGACGCACAACACCGACCCCGCCGGCCGGGAGTTCCCGGCCATCGCCCTGGGGCAGGGGATCGTCGGTCAGGTGGCCGCCGACGGTCAGCCGGCGGTCATCCCCGACGTGCGCACCGAACCGCGCTACCTCAATCGCGCCCTGGCCGAGCGAGAGGGACTGGTCGCCCTGCTGTGCGTCCCCCTGGTCGTGCGGGAGCGCACCGTGGGCGTCTTCTCCTGCTACACCGGCGCGCCGCACGAGTTCACCCCCCAGGAGATCGAACTCTTCCAGACCCTGGCCAACCAGACCGCGCTGGCCATCGAGAACGCCCGTCTGGTCATCAACGCCGCAGTGGTGCGCGAGATGCACCATCGGGTGAAGAACAACCTGCAGACCATCGCCATGCTCCTGCGACTGCAGATGAGCGCGGCGGGCGACCTGCGCGCTGAGGACATCCTGGCCGAGACGATCAACCGCATCCTCAGCATCGCCGCTGTCCACGAGACGCTGAGCGAGCAGGGGCTGCGGATGGTGGACGTGCGGGACGTGCTGGAGCGGGTGGCCCGCTCCATCGCCGAAACGATGCTGGTGCCGGAGCAGGGGATTACCCTCGCCGTGAGCGGCGACCGGCTGACGCTCCCCTCCCGCGAGGCCACCTCGTTGGCCCTGGTCGCTGGCGAACTGATCCAGAACGCGGTCAAGCACGCCTTCGTCGGACGGCCTGGCGGGCGCATTGACGTCCGCCTGCAGGCCGGGCCGACGGAAGCCACACTTACCGTCGCCGACGACGGTGTGGGCGACGCCCGTCCACGCAACTCCGACCGCGGCCTGGGACTGCAGATCGTGGAGACGCTCGTGGGCGAGGACCTCAAAGGGGCGTTCGAGTTGTCCGCCTCGCCTGCTGGCACGCAGGCAGTCATCCGCTTCCCCATCGCCACAGGAGGCCGCACGTGAAAGGGCTACACATCCTGGTCGCCGACGACGAGGCGCTCATCCGCCTGGGGCTGCGCCGCATCCTGGAGGAGGCTGGCCACACCGTCGTCGCCGCCGAAGACGGGCTGGCGGCGCTCCGCCTGGCGGAGAGCCGCACGCCGGACCTGGTCATCCTGGACATCAAGATGCCGCAGATGGATGGGTTGGAGGCGGCGCAGGCGCTGCTGGACCGCGCCCCGGTGCCGATCATCTTCCTCACTGCCTACGGCGAGCAGGAGTTGATCACCCGCGCCGCCCGTCTGCCGGTGATGGGCTACCTGGTCAAGCCGATCAAGGAGGCCGAACTGCTGGCGATGATCGAGGTGGCCGCCTGTCGCTTCGAGGAGCACCGCCGCACGGCCCAGGCCGCCGCGCAGATGGAGGAGGAACTGGCCTCCCGCCGCACGATTGACCGGGCCAAGGGGCTGCTGATGCAGCGCGAGGGCATCAGCGAACTGGAAGCCTACCATCGCCTCCAACAGCGCGCCCAGGCGGAACGCCGCACGCTGCTGGAGGTGGCAGAAGAGATGACCGCCGAGGAGTGAGATGGCGCGCTACCTGATCCCCACTCATCCCGCCCCGGCCCCGTTCGACCCGCCGGCCCGCTTCCAGAAGGACGAGACCGACTTCTACGTCAAGTACGGCCATCGCGTCTTCCCCGGCACGTCGCAGCGGGGCGATCCGTACTGGACCGCCGAGATCATCACCCAGACCTGGTATCAGGCGGAGACAGGCCGCATCCCCATCAGCGGCGCGGGCTACGGCGGCCCGTTCAGCGGCGCGGGGTTCGAAGGGCTGTGGCTGGACATGTCGGAGATCGTCCGCCCCACCCGCGACGGCATCCACGGCCGGGAGACCATCTCCACCACCGTGCTTCTGGGCGGCGCGCCGGAACTCCTGGAGTTCGACGCCGAGGGGAACCTGCTCACCCCCCTCCCCCCCACGCTGAGCCTGCCGCTGCCGGTGGCCTTCGGACCGTTGCCGCTGCCGCTGCCGGGCCGCTGGGCCTGGCAGGCGTTGGTGCGGGCCGCCGACCGGCTGGGGACGCTGGCGATCCTCACCAGTGACATGCTGGACCTGGCTCCGGCCCGCAACCTGGCCGTGCGCCTGACCGCCGCCGATTTCGACCGGCCCGGCGGGCTGGAGGGGTTGGGGCTGTGCGAGCCAACCTACATCGAGATCGAGGACGAGCCGTGGGCGCTGGAGCGCTGGCAGGCGGCCCGTGCCCGCTGGCCCGAGGCGATGGTCGCCCTGCGCCACGCCCTGGGGCCCGACAGTCCCGCCACGGCGGAGCGGCTGTTGCGTCGTGGCGTGCGCCTCTTTCACTTTTACGCCGATCCGGAGGGACGCGACCGGGCCGGCCGCCCGCTGCCCGACGCGCTGCGTGCCGTGCACACGCACCTGGTGCAGCGCCGCTGGCGCGACAGCCTCTCCTTCCTGGTCAGTGGCGGCATCGCCGCCGCCGAGCACGTGCCCAAGATCATCGCCTGCGGCGCGGACGTGGCCGTGTTGGACTACGTGCCCATCATCGCCTGGGGCTGCTCGCTGTGGGCCGACCGGGGGGCCTGTCCGGTGGAGAGCCGCGAACTCGACCCCGACTGGGGAGCACAGCGGCTGGTCAATCTGATGGCTGCCTGGCGCGACCAGTTGCTGGAGGCGTTGGGAGCGATGGGGATGCGGGAGGTGCGCCGCCTGCGCGGCGAGGTGGGCCGACTGATCTTCGAGGAGACGGAGTCGCAGTCCTTCCGTCGGCTGTTTCCCGCCAGCGCGCCGCTCTCCGCCTACCGCCGCCTCCCGGAGGAGAAGGCTGGCGAGGGGGATATGCGCTGGACCCACGCCCTGCTTTCCGCCACGCACGCCCAGGCCCGCACCGCCCGCCCCGACGGCGAGTGGGAGTTCCGCGTCGGCGGGTCGGGCGGCGGCTTCGACCGCCTGGCCTTCGCCTTCGAACTGAGCGACGACTGGCAACGCCGCCCGGTCGAGGAGTGGCTGGCCGACCCCGCCGGCTTCGACCTGGGGCTGTCCCTCAACCGTCGCGGCGACGGCCGGCCGGAACTGCGCCTTCCGCTGCCGTGGTACGGCGCGGGGATGTCCTTCGGCAGCGTGAGCCTGCCGGTGATGCTCGCCCGCGCCCGCGCCGCTCAGGTGCTGGGCACCTTCATCTCCACCGGCGAGGGCGGCTATCCGGAGGAACTGATCCCTTACGCCGACCACATCATCACCCAGGTGGCCACCGGCCTGTTCGGCGTCAGCGAGGCCACCATCCAGCGGGCGCGGCTGGTGGAGATCAAGTACGCCCAGGGGGCCAAGCCTGGCCTGGGCGGGCATCTGCTGGGCAACAAGAATACCGCCGCCGTCGCCCGCGAGCGGGAGGCGGTGGAGGGCACCTCCCTCTTTAGCCCCTTCCCCTTCCACAGCGTCTACTCGGTGGAGGACCACAAGAAGCACGTGGACTGGCTGAAGCAGGTCAACCCGCGGGCGCTGATCAGCGTCAAGGTGAGCACCCCCAGCGATGTGGACATGGTCGCTGTCGGCTCCTACTTCGCTGGCGCGCACATTCTCCACCTGGACGGCGCCTACGGCGGCACCGGCGCGGCGCCGGAGATCGCCAAGAAGAACATCGCCATGCCCATCGAGTATGCTCTGCCCAAGGTGCACCATTTTCTGGTTGAGGAGGGCATTCGTGACGAGATCACCCTGATGGCTTCTGGTGGGCTGCGCAGTGCCTGGGATGTCGCCAAAGCCATCGCCCTGGGCGCCGACGGCGCTATCCTGGGGACGGCGGAGCTGGTAGCGTTGGGGTGCATTCGCATTGCCCAATGCGAGAAAGGGCTGGGCTGCCCCTTCGGCATCACCACCACCGATCCAGAACATGCGCGGAAGATTGACGCCGATGTGGGTTTTCAGCAGATTGTCAATCTGTACATCTCCTGGATGTGGCAGTTGGCTGGCATCCTGCACATGCTGGGGATGCGTTCGGTGGCGGAGCTGCGCGGGCGTTCCGATCTGCTGGTATACCTGACCTGATTTGGCTGGAGAGAGAGCAAGAATCGGGTGGAATTCTATGCGGAAAAGCGTAAACTACAGTTCGGTTGAGCCCACGCGC
>DAOTYX010000014.1:0-8779 GCA_034434635.1 Anaerolineae bacterium
GCCGCCACGGTCATCTGCTCAGCGCCGGGCTGGCGGTTCAGCCAGCGCGCCGCCGCTCCCATCCCTTCCCCCCAGTCCAGCGAGAGCACCCGCGCCGCCACCGGCGGTCCGCCCAGCAGGGGGTTGGCATAGGCCAGCGGACAGGTGACGAAGGGAAGCAGGAGGACGAGGGAGAGGAGAGGGACAAGGAGATACGGCGACCGGGAGACGCGGAGACGGGGAGACGCAGAGAGGGCGACGGCTACGGCGAGGGTGAGAGGAGGGATGGCTGGAAGGACGTAGCGGTCGTGTTTCTTGGCCCCCAGGCTCATCATCGTCACAAACAGCACGGCGAAGGCCAGCAGCGTCAGCAGGACGAAGCGGTGGTCGGCAGGGATGCGGCGCAGCCGCGCCAGGCCAATGACCAGGCCCACCAGGAGCAGCGGCGAAGCGCGGAAGAGTAACACAGCCGGGTAGAACACTGGGCCAGGATCGTAGGTCAACCGCCCGGCGAAGAAGATGGGGCGCTGGGTCATCTCGACGTGCCGCCCGGCGAAGGCTCCCAGCGTCTGCACCACGCCCGCCGGGTCAGCCCACAGGGCCGGATAGAGCGCGAAGAGCGCCAGGACGAATGCGACGAGAAAGGCCAGCGCGCAGGTCGCCAGCGACCAGAGGGCAGGCTGCGGCTGGCGGCGCACGACGACCGGGATGGCGCGGACCGCCAGCAGCCCGACGAGGAAGCCCGCCGCCATTACCCCCGGCGTCTTGCTCAGCGTCGCCAGGGCGGAGAAGAGGCCGGCCAGCCCCCACCAGAGCGCCGGCCGCGGCCCGTCCAACCCATTGAACGCCGCCAGCAGCGCCAACAGGACGAAGGTCGAGAGGAGCGCGTCGGTGTGCAGCAGGCCCGAATGGCCCACCAGCAGGGGGTCGAAGGCCAGCAGACCGCTCATCAATAACGCCGCCGTCCATCCGAAGCGGCGCGCAGTTAGCAGGGAGGCCAGCAACAACCCCAGCGTCGTCACCAGCGCCACGGCGACGCGGCCAAAGGGGAGGAAGAAAGCCAGATGGCGAAAGGCCTCGCCGTTCTCCGGCGTCAGCCAGGCCAGACGGTGCAGCCAATCCAGGTGAGCCGCGCTCTCCGCCGGGGCCAGCAGCCGCTGCAAGGCCACACCCGCCGCGCCCAGCCACATCGTCGTCACGCCGGGGTGACCGGTGACCGGGACACTCGCCCAGTCGCCTGCCGCCAACGCGTCGGCAAACTGCACCGAACGCTGCACCCACATCGGCTCGTCAGGGGTCACGTAGCGGCCCAGCGGAGCCAGGCGCACGAGGAAGGCGAGGGTGACAAGGAGAAGAAGGCAGATGCGCGTGGTGTGTTGTGCGTGGTGCGTGGTGCGTGGTCCGTCGTCCGTCGTCCCTCGTCCGCCGTCCGTGGTCCGTCCCGTCATCCCAGATACCCCAGCGCCCGCAGGCGGCCCTCCACCTCAGCCGACTCCTCGGCAGAGAGGCCGCTCTCCTCAGCGGTCAGCGGCGCCGCTGGCGTCGTGCACACCGGCCGGGTGAGCGTCAGCAGCGAGGTGAGGACGCGCCCGTCCATGTCATCGGGCACCGGCAGGCCGAGCAGGTGCAGGATCGTGGGCGCCAGGTCCACGATGCGCGCCCCCTCCACCTGGCCAGGCCGCACACCGGCCCCCCAGGCGATCAGGAGGCCATGCAGCCGATGGCAGCCGGAGTCGCCGCGGATCTGGCGGGTGACCAGCCGACTGTCGGTGGCAAAAAGAGGGAAGGCAATAGCCCGATAGCCATCAAAGATGATATGGAGGTCGGCTCCCTGAGCGGCGTAGGGGCCGTGGGCTGCCTCCTCGCCGGGGATGACCCGTTCCAACAGCGGCTTACCCGTGGTCGGGTGCAACACACCCCGCAGCGCTTCCGTCACCTCCCGCCGCACCGCCTGGTACTCCGCCCCCGGCTCGACGATGCCGTGCGGCTCGCGCCCCTTCAGGTTGACATACACCTGTCCCACGTGGCCGATGGCGTAGGCCCGCGTGCGGCTCCAGTCCACGTTGTCAAACGAGAGGAACTTGCTCACCACCTTGTTGCGGGTGGACTTGGAGACCAGCCAGACGTAGTTCTGCAACCCTACCCGCTCGATGAGGCTCCAGACCGAGGCTGGGGTCAGACCGGCGCGGAACAGGCCCGACCGCAGCCGGGTCAGCGGGTCGCGCTTGAGGCACAGTAGCCCCGCATCCAACAGCACCAGATTGAGGTTGACCACCCAGTGGAGCGGCCCGAAGCCGTGGTCGCTCATCACCAGCACCGTGGTCTCCTCGTCCAGCCGCTCCAGGAAGCGGCCGATCGCCTGGTCCACCCGGCGGAAGACTGACTGCATCATCGGCAGGAAGCGGGCCGCTGCCGCCGGATCGTGGCAGGGATGGTCGGGATCGGCGAACTTCCAGAAGGCATGCTGGAGGACATCGGTGGCCTGGAAGTGGACCATCAGGAAGTCCCAGGGGTGATCCGCCATCAGCCGCAACGTGTACCGCTCGCGCCGCTCCACCAGGTCGAGCAGGTCGGCGATGAACGGCTCCTCATTTCCCTCTTTGTACTGGACATTGGGACCCAGCCGGTACGGGCCCAATTCGTCGCGGTATCGCGCCAGCAGCCCGCCGGGATAGGCGATGTGGCCCGAGGGAGGAGCCAGCAGGCCGCTGATGAGGAAACCGTTGACCGGCGTGGGCGGGTAGGTGACCGGCACGTTGATCACCCCCACCCGCCGCCCGGCCTCCGAGAGGAGTTGCCAGAGCGTGCGGGCGCGGATGGAAGTGCTGTTGACCAGGGAGAACTGGCCGCCCTCCGGCTTGATGAAGTCGAAGACGCCGTGCTTGCCGGGATTCTTGCCGGTGGCGAAGGATGGCCAGGCAGGAGAGGTGACCGGCGGGAGGGTGGACTCCAGCAACCCCCACGCCCCCTCTCCCATCAGGCGGGCCAGGTTGGGAAGGTGTCCCTCCAGGGCCCACGGCCGCAGCAGGTCCAGCGTGCCGCCATCTAAGCCGATGACCAGCACCCGGCTCATGCTCCCTCCGGCGGTTCCAACACCTCGCGGACGGCGTAGATGGGCTTGCCCTGCGCCTCATGGTAGGTGCGGGTGATCACCTCCCCCAGCAGGCCCAGGACCACGAACTGCACCCCCAGCACGATGAGCAGCACGGCCAGCGTCAGCCAGGGGCTGGTGCCGATGCGGTAGGCGCGAAAAGCCTCCATCCCGCCGACGATGCCACGGACGATCTTGGTCCCACCCAGGATCAGGCCGATGACCCCGCCCACGCCGCCCAACCCCAGGCCGATCAGCCCAAAGAGTTGCATCGGGCGCGAGGAGAAGCTGAGCAGGTAGGTGACCGTGAACAGGTCGAGAAGCACGCGCGGCGTGCGGGACAGGCCGTACTTCGACCGGCCGTAGGTGCGAGCGCGGTCGCTGACCGGCACCTCTGCCACCCGCACCCCCATCCAGCCGGCCAGGGCGGGGATGAAGCGATGGAGTTGCCCGTAGAGATGGATGTTCTTGACCACCTCGGCGCGGTAGACCTTGAGCGAGCAGCCGTAGTCGTGCAGGCTGACGCCAGTGGAACGGGAGATGAGGTAATTGGCAGCCATCGAAGGGAGGCGGCGGGTGAAAAAAGGCTCCTTGCGCCCCTGCCGCCATCCGCTGACGATGTCACACTCCCCCTCCTCCAGCACCTGGAGGAGACGGGGGATGTCGGCAGGGTTGTTCTGGCCATCGGCGTCTATGGTGATCACCAGCCGGCCGCGGGCGTAGTCGAAACCGGCGGCGAAAGCCGCCGTCTGGCCGAAGTTGCGCCGGAAGCGGATGACACGCAGGTGCGGATCGTCCGCCTGCAGCCGGCGCAGCACCTCCAGGCTGCCGTCGCTGCTGCCGTCGTCCACCGCCACGATCTCGTAGGTGCGGCCCAGGTCGCGCATGACCGCGGTCAGTTCGGCGTGCAATGCCGGCAAAGCGCCGGCCTCGTTGTAGACGGGCATCACGACAGAGAGATCGAGGGTCACATCTTTGTCACCGGTCATCCTGGCACCACCTATCCCCCTCGCGCAGCCGCGCCTCCACCGCCCGCAGGTCGGCGCGGGAGGTCAGGTCGAGGCTCATCGGCGACACCGATACCACCCGCTCCACCGCCAGCGCGTGGATGTCCGAATCCGGCTCCACCTGCCGCGGGTCCCAGCGCGCCTCGTATCCCAGCCGCCCCGGCTGAGAGAGGTCGCTGCGGACCGGCGGGACAGCGCGGTAGTAGGTGCAGCGGGAGACGCGGGTCAGCCGCCAGGGGGTGGTTGGGGTGGCGTTGTCGGGCACATCCACCTTGAGCAGGTCAACATCGCCGGGAAAGTCGCCGGCCAACAGGCAGCGGGCGAAGAAGCGGGTGAAGTGCATCGCCGCCGTGAAGTCCACCTCGTCCGAGGGGTTCTTGTGCATCTCCACCGGCGTCTGCAGGGAGACCGCCAGCGCGGGGATGCCCATCGCCGCCCCCTGCAACGCCGCGCCGACGGTGCCGGAGATGGTCACGTCAGCGCCCAGGTTCTCGCCGAAGTTGATGCCCACCACCAGCAGGTCGGGCGGACGAGAGGCCAACTCCAGCACCGCGTGGAGCACCGCCTGCGCTGGCGTGCCATCCACGCCGAACGCCGCCACCTCCCGGCCGTTCAGCGACAACGTATGACGGCGGATGACCCCGCTGGCAGCCGCCGAGAAGCAGCGGCTGGCGCCCGACCACTGCTGGAGGGGCGCGGCGACCAGCAGTTCGCCCAGGTCGTGCAACGCCTGCGCCGCCGCGTGCAACCCCGGCGAGGCAATGCCATCATCGTTAGTCAGCAGGATCAACAGCCGTCGGCCAGCCATAGCAGGGGAATGATACCAGAAAGGGGAGTTTTGGGCAAACGGTTGTCCGTTTGCCGCCGCGCTGGCTTGCGGCTATAATGATGGCTATGCTGCGCATCGCCCAGATCAGCGTCCATACCTGTCCCCTGGCTACCCTCGGCGGCAAGGAGACCGGGGGGATGAATGTCTACGTCCGCGACTTGAGCCGCGAACTGCTGCGTCGCGGCCACCGGGTAGACGTGTACACCCGTTCGCAGAATCCGGACGTGCCCCGCGTCCACACCGGCCTGGGCTACGGCGGGCGGGTGATCCACATCCCCGCCGGCCCAGAACGCCCTTATCCCAAGGCGGAGGTGTTCGACCATCTGCCGGAGTTCGTCGCCGGCGTGCTGGCGCAGGTCGAGGCGGACGGGATCACCTATGATCTCATCCACAGCCACTACTGGCTCTCCGGCTGGGCAGCACGGGAGTTGCAGCGGGTGTGGAATGTACCCGTCCTGCACATGTTCCACACCCTGGGGCGGATGAAGAACGCCGTTGCCCGCCACCCACAAGAGGAGGAGCCGCCACGCCGTATCGAGGTGGAGGAGGCGATCGTCCGCTTTGCCGACCGCATCATCGCCGCCACGCCCACTGAGCAGGGACAGTTGGTCGAACTGTACGGGGCCGACCCGGCGCGCATCCGCGTCGTCCCGCCGGGGGTGGACCTGGAACGATTCCACCCCATTCCCCCAGTGCAGGCGCGGGAGCGGATCGGACTTGACGCCGCCTGTCGCAGCATCCTGTTCGTGGGCCGCATCGAGATGCTCAAGGGGATCGAGACGCTGCTGCAGGCCATCTCCCTCATCGCCCGCCGCCGACCCGACCTCATCTGCCAGATGTGCGTGCCGATCATTGGCGGCGATCCGGACAGCCCGCAGGATAACGCCGAGATGGCCCGCCTGCAGGAGATGCGCCAGGAACTGGGCATCGGCGACGTGGTCACCTTCCTGGGGGCGCAGGATCAGGACACGCTGCAGTACTACTACGCCGCCGCCGAGATGGTGGTCATGCCCAGCGACTACGAGAGTTTCGGCATGGTGGCCCTGGAGGCCATGGCCTGCGGCACGCCGGTCATCGCCTCCGACGTCGGCGGGCTGGCCCACCTGGTGCAGCACGGACGCACCGGTTATCGTGTGCCAGCGCGCGACCCCGTCGCCTTGGCGGCGAAGATCACCCGCCTGCTCACCGACGAAGGGTTGCGTCGGCGGATGGGACAGCGCGCTGCCTGCTGGGCCGAAGCGTACGCCTGGCCGCTCATCGCCGACCGGATCGAGAAGGTCTACGCAGAGGTGCTGGAGCGCCAGACAGGGATTTCCGGAGACGAATCTGCTTCATCCGCTCAACCCGCCGACTCTCTCCGGCCGTTTCCGGGCGAGGACATCAAGGTTCGAGAGGAGGGATAGGAGATGGAACAGAACAACCGGAACAGCCCACGGGCCGTTGTCTCGATGGTGTTGCTCCTCATCCTGGCCATCGCCGCCGCATGGCTGCTACCCAAACCGCTGGGTAGCCTGGTCTTCAGCGCTGGAGGAGGGGTGGCCCTGACCTGGCTCATCGTGGCCCTGCTGATGTTCTTCATCCTCATCCTCATCGGCGAGAGCCTGGGCAAGGGCGCGGCGGGCATCCTGATTGACCCGGCCCGCAACATGATGAGCCTCTCGCGGCTGCAGGTCGTGCTGTGGACCTGGGTGATCCTCTCGGCACTGCTCACCGTCGCCGTGGCGCGGGTGGGTGACTCGCTCGGCAACCCCGCGGGCTACACCTGCCCGCCGGCCAGCGCCGGGGAAGAGCCATCCTGCGCCGACCCGCTGGGTATCCAACTGCCCGCCCTCGTCTGGGCGCTGCTGGGCATCAGCATCACCAGCGCTGTCGGCGCTCCGCTGCTGAAAGCGAACAAAGCCCAGCGGACCGCAGAGGAGGACCACCAGCGCCTGCGCGCCGCTCGCCTGCGGTCCAGGCGTGAGGGTGGGACGGAAGAGGCAGCCAGTTACGCCCAGGCGCTGCAGAACCGCATCGCGGAGAACCCGGACCTGCAGGGCCAGGTGGAGAACACCGGCGCGCTGGTGCGCAAGACCTCCTGGACCCTGGCCCGCTTCTCCGACATATTCAGCGGCGAAGAGATCTCCAACTTCATGTACGTGGACATCGCCAAGGTGCAGAACTTCTTCTTCACGATCATCGCCGTCGTCGCCTACACCGTCGCTCTGGTGGCGGCGATGGTTCAGGCCGGCAGCGTGGCCGGCTTCTTCGCCTTCCCCGATCCCGGGCCCGGGCTGGCGGCGCTGATCAGCATCAGCCACGCCGGCTACCTGACCGACAAGGCCTTCGCCCACTCGACCCCGGAGACCGCCAACGGGGATGGGCGAGGCGGCGCACCGGACGAGGGAAGCCGCGCGGCCCCGCTGGCGCAGTTCCCTTACGAAGAACCGGTTGAGGACTAGCCCGCACCGCCCGCTCAGAGATTGAAGAACTCTGCTGGCGGCTCTGAAAGCCGCCGGATCCAAAGGCCCGGTGGGAGCGCCTGGGAAGGACCTTGCGGAGCGATAACCGCAAGAGGAGGGGCCAGACGACAGTCGTGACCGACCCGCGTCAACAGGCGATGGAACTGGTCTGGGCCGCGCTGGGGGCCGTCAACCCGGCGCGGGCCGTGGCGCGCGTCCTGCGGCTGGACGGCCCTACCCTGCGCGTGGGCGAGTGGGCCTGCGACCTGTCGCCTGCCAGGCGGCTGATCGTGGTCGGTGCGGGGAAAGCCAGCGCGGGAATGGCCGCCGCAGCGGAGGCGTTGCTGGGGGAACACATCGCCGCTGGCTGGGTCAACGTGCCCCACGGCTACGAGCCGGCCCACCCCTCACAGCGCATCACCGTCCACCCTGCCGGCCATCCCATCCCCGACGAGGCAAGCCTGGAGGGGACGCAGCGCATCCTGAACCTGGTGGACGGCCTGGAAGCGGGCGACCTGGCGCTGGTGCTCCTCTCCGGCGGCGCGTCGGCGCTGCTGGAACAGTCCGCGCCAGGGGTGTCGCTGGCCGACCTGCGGGCGCTCACCGACCACCTGCTGCGCTGCGGCGCGACGATCCAGGAGATCAATACCGTGCGCCGGCACCTCTCGCAGGTCAAAGGGGGCCGGCTGGCGCAACGCATCGCCGCCCGCGGCGCACAGGCCATCGTGCTGCTGCTCTCCGACGTGGTGGGTAGCCCGCTGGAAGCGGTCGGTTCGGGTCCCTGCGCACCCGATCCGACCACCTTCGCCGACGCCTGGGGGGTGCTGGAGCAGCGTGGGTTGCTGGCCGACGTCAGGCCAGCCATACTGGAACACCTGCGGCGAGGGCAGCGCGGCGAGGTCGAAGAGACCCTCAAACCCGGCGACCCGACGCTGGCGCGGGTGGAGCACGTCATTGTGGGCGACAACCGCGCCGCGGCGCTGGCGGCGGTGGAGCGGGCGCGCGCGTTGGGCTACCACGCGCTGCTCCTCACCACCCACCTGGAGGGGGAAGCCCGTCAGGTCGGGCAGTTCCTGGCCGCGCTGGCAAAGGAGGAGGCCCGCCACGCCGCCCCCCTGCCCCACCCCGCCTGTCTGGTGCTGGGCGGGGAGACCACCGTGACCGTGCGCGGAGAGGGCCGCGGCGGACGCAATCAGGAGGTGGCGCTGAGCGCAGCGCTGGCCCTGGAGGGTTGGGCCGACGTGCTGGTGATAAGCCTGGCCACCGATGGCGTAGACGGCCCCACCGACGCCGCCGGGGCCATCGCCACGGGGGAGACCGTGGCCCGGGCCCGCGCGCTGGGGCTCGACCCCGCCGACCACCTGGCCCGCAACGACGCCTACCCTCTCTTCGCCGCCCTGGGCGACCTGGTGCTCACCGGCCCCACCGGCAC
>DAOTYX010000015.1:0-3897 GCA_034434635.1 Anaerolineae bacterium
AGCGCCACTGCCGGCAGGGCCGGGAAGAGCAGGCGCCCGCCCGTCGCCGGCGTGAGCGCGTCCCAGCGCATCCAACCGATCACCACCAGCACAAACCAGGCGGTCAGGCCGAGCACCGCCTGCCGCTCCTGTCCAGCCAGCCGTCGCCAGCCCCGAGCCAACCCGGCGATCCCCAACGCGGTCAGGGCGATGTAAGGCCAGTAGAAAGCGGGTGGGTAGAAAGCACAGGGGATTTGCCCCCAGAACGAACGGAACATCAGGTCGGCCACCGACAGGGAGAAGGCCGGGCGGTCGCGCGCACCGACCAGTTCCAGCATAGGTCGCAACGCCGTGGGATCGCCGTACAACTGCCAGTTGCGCCAGAACCACCACCCGCCGACCGCCAGCGCGGTCAGCGCGAGCAGCCCGAGGAAAGGCAGAAGCAGCCTGAGCGCAACCCTTGGGCAGCGCAGGAGCAGCGTCAGCAGGACCAGACAGGAGAAGGGCAACAGCAGCCAGCCGCTCAGTTTGGACAACCCGGCCAGACCGACCAGCAGGCCCAGACTCAGCGCCCGCTGCCACGAGAGGCCCTCCTGCCAGGCGCGCAGCAAGACAAGGAGCCCGAGGGTCACCAGTGGCGTGACCAGGTTGTCGTTGTTGACCCCGCTGGCGACGAGCAGGAACTGCGGGTTGAAGGCGACCACAGCCATCGCCAGCAACGGCACCGCGCGGCGACGGGGGAAGAGACGACGGGCCAGCAGCCACGTGCTCACCACCGTCACTCCCTGGAGCAGCGTAGATTCCATCCGCAGGAGATGGAGCATCAACAATGTCCCCTGCCAGGGAAAGGACTCCCGCCGGGCGTCGTGGTAGAAAGAGGCGCGGTTGTCGTAGGGACTGACCTCGTTGGGCCCGCAGGCCACGTGGGGATTGAAGCGCCAGAAGTCAGCGGCGTCATCGGCGTGCAACCCCAACAGGCGGACCAGTGCGGCGGAGAGCAGGTAATACAGCGGCGGCTGCGAGGCTTCCTGCCGGTAGTGATAGACCTCCGCTTCCGGCGTGCCGTGCACCGGCAGGCGGCCCGTCTCGGCCACGTGCCGCACCACCCCGAAGTGTTCGATCTCGTCCAGGTTCTCGAAGGGCGGCACCAGCAGGCCGAAGGTGAGCCCGAGGAGAAGGTAGCCCAGGAGGATGAGCGCCGGCCCTACGCTCAGTTTCATCGCCCCCTCGCCACCAGCACCCAAAGCGCGTCGGCCTCCCGTGCGTCACCGATCCGCCAACGTTCCATCGTGTCCAGCCAGTATCCGCCCAGACGTAGCCAGTACTCGCCGTCAGAAGCCTCCTCCGGCAACGCGAAGCGGTGGCGCTGGACGATCACGTCATCGGGCCGCCAGAACTCGATGGGTACAGCCAGGCCATCGGCAATGGCCACCGGTGCTCCGTCCGCCGCTACCAGGTGAGCCATGAGCGAGAGCGGGCGGGCTGCCCCTTCGACGACACGCCAGTAGGTGCGCACTTCCAACTCCGAGGCTGACGAGGCAGGCTGCAGGTCATACCCCAGGAAAGTCAGCGGGCCGTCTGTGACGACCGGCGCGATGGCTGATATGCCGGAGTCAGCCACTCGCTGCGGCGACCACTCTGCGGGAGCGATGCGCACCTGAAGGCCGGGCGGAGAGGCCCCTTCTGGCCTGCCTCGCCCCTCATAGACGCTGAGCGCCAGATGATCGGTGGTACGCCGCTGGTGGAAGGTCAACGGCACGCCGGTCAGCCGTTCCGCTGCCCACTCGTCCAGCACCTCGTCGGGCAGGACGGTCCAGCCTGCGCCAGCGGGGTAGAGCCAACCAGCGCGGCAGTCGAACGCAGCCAGGCGCAGGTCGGTACGGCCAAAGCCGACGACGATCTGATGTACGTCAAGCGGGGGCACGGGGGCAGCACACTGTGCGACCCACTGAGGGGCAGGGGTGGCGGGTTCCACATTGTAGATGAAGAACACGTAGCCCACCCGGGCCACTGGCTGGCGGTGGCGAAACGCATCGTAGGTATCCGGGTCGAGCAGCCACAACCCTTGCAGCGGAGTAACGCTAATCGCGTAAAGCCCCGGTGGGGGGTTGAAGCGAGCAGTCAGGGTGATCGGCGCACCGACGGTAGGGGGAAGCGGAGTGAAGCGCAGGCCATAGAGGGTCGGGTCAAGCGAGGAGAAGGCAGCCAACCGAACCTCGTCAGCAGCCTGTTCGTCCAGATAGCGTCGCAGCGCCTTGAGCGCCTGTCCCCAGTCAGCGCTGGAGTCGGCCAGGTATCGGTAGCCCCCGCTCGGCCCTCCGGCCAGTTCATTGAAATACGAGATCTGAAATGGCTGGAGGGAGAGGTTGACGCTGGCCAGCCAGGCTAACAGAACCAGGGTGGAGAGTGCACTGAGCCAGCGTCGGGGAGCAGGCCAGGCTGTCCAGCGGGCTACAGCCGCGGGCCGCGCCAACCGTGAGATGAACACGAACAGGAAGGGGTAAACAGGCAGCAGATGCCGCTGGCCGATCTGCAGCGAGGCAGCCAGCGTCGCCAAGAAGTAGGCCACGGGCATGGCGATCAACACCAACAGAGAGGCAAACCGCACCCGGTCAGATCGACAGCGACATCGTGTCAGCGCCTCTCCTACCGCCAGTACCAGGAGTAGCAGCGTCGGCAGGGGGGTCTTCAGCAGAAAGGCGACAGGAAAGTACGCCCGCGACGGGTTGGTCGTATAGAGGTGCCCCCAGAAGAAACTGGTTTGACCGCCAGGTAAATAGGAGCGTATATAGGGCAACCCAGCCCAATAGGAAGCCGCCGGCAGCGCAAGACCACCCGGGGCAAGTGGACGCACCTCGAACAGACAGGCAGCCCACAACACAAACAGGGCCAGTCCTATCAGTGCAGCCACAGCACTCAGCACGCGCCAGACCCATCGGCGCTGCCGACGCCAGGCCACCATCCCGTAAACGATGAGCAAGAGCACAGCCATCATCAGGTAAAAGGGGCCCGAGGCTTTGCTCGCCAGCGGCAGACCCAAGGCCAGGCCGGCCCACAGAAGCCGGCGAGCGGAGGGGCGCTGCAGGTAACAGACCAGCGCATATGAGGAAAGAAAGCCGAAGGCCGCCAGGCCCATATCGGTGGTGTTGAGCCGGGCGTGCGCTGCAACGGTGGGGTCGAACACGAACAGAAACAATGCCAGATAACCAGCCCACCCTCTCCATAGCCCATCAGCCCAACGGAAGACCAAAGCAGCCAGAAGTAAAGTGATCCAGATCACCGGCAGGCGGGTCAGAAAAGCTGTGCGGTCCGGCGGTCCCAGATGAGGCAGCAGATCGCGAGCGAAGCCCAAGTTATCATCCCCGCCCCACTGCGAGAACTGGCGCGGGTCTGGACGGTGGCCACAATCCAGCAGCAAAGGCCAGGTGGTGAGCATGTTGATCAACGGTGGGTGGCCGATGAAGCCGTGCATGCGCACGTCGCCGGTCATCCAGTCTGCGTAGCCAGCGCCAATGTAGATAGGCTCATCATAAGTGAAGGAAAGGGCGCAAGCACCCGATGTCGCCTGTGCGAACAGGACTAACAGGCCGAGAGTAGCCAACCAGAGTGCCCGTCTCTTCTTCATCTGCATCTCTTCCTGGCACGCCACTTCAGGCAATTATAGCGCGAATCCCGCATGCGGCGAATCGCTCCAGAGGAGCGGCCTGCGGTTCGATTCCACCAACCGCCCGACGCGCTGAAGCGCGCTCCAAGAACCCCGCGGACTCGCCGATTCGCCGACGATGTGCTACAATTCCCGTGAAAGGAGGTGCAGACGATGAAGGGCAAGCGTTTCGTCACACCTGATGAAGTGGACACCCAGGTCTTCCCTTGGGGCACGCTCAAGTGGATGAGCGCGCCAGAGGTGACCGGCGCCGA
>DAOTYX010000016.1:0-5745 GCA_034434635.1 Anaerolineae bacterium
TGGGGCGGGCTGACCTACAGCGGCCATCCGTTGGCCTGCGCCGCTGGCGTCGCCACGCTGGAGGTCTACAAAGAGGACGGGTTGATCGAGAACGCCGTGAAGGTGGGAGAGGTGCTGGGGCGGAGGTTGGAGGAGATCAAGGCCCGTCACCCATCGGTGGGGGATGTGCGCTACATCGGCCTCTTCTCCGGCATCGAACTGGTCAAGAACCGGGAGACGAAGGAGCCGCTGGTCCCCTGGGGGGGCAAGAGCGCCGAGATGAACGCCATCGCCGCTTTCCTGCGGGAGAAGGGCCTCTTCACCTTCTTCAACGTCAGCATGATCTTCGTCGTCCCGCCGCTGTGCATCACCGTCGAACAACTGGAGGAAGGACTGGCGCTCATCGAGCAGGCTCTGGAGATCACGGACGGTGGATAGGTGGGTGACAGGGGACGCGTGAAATGCGTAAAACGTAAAACGTAAAACGTGTTGCGTGGTCCGTCGTCCGTGGTCTGTCATCCATCTTCAACAGGGGGTCATCGTGGAATACGGAACACTGAAGAACTACATCGGCGGCGAATGGGTGGCTTCGTCGTCGAATGAGATTCTGGACGTGCACAACCCGGCTACCGATGAGGTTATCGCCCGCGTGCCTCTCTCCACAGCGGAGGAGGTCAACCGGGCTGTGACCGCAGCCAGGGAAGCGTTCCAGGAGTGGCGGGAGACGCCGCCGCTGGTCCGCTCGCGCTACTTCTTCCGCCTCAAAGCGCTGCTGGAGGAGCATTTCGAGGACCTGGCGCGCACGGTCACGAAGGAACACGGCAAGATCATAGACGAAGCGCGGGGTGAGGTACGGCGGGCGATCGAGAACGTGGAGGTGGCCGCGGGCATCCCGTCGCTGATGATGGGCTACAACGCGGAGGACATCGCCGCGGGGATTGACGAAGACTGTGTCCTCCAGCCGGTGGGGGTCTTCTGCTGCGTCGCCCCGTTCAACTTCCCGGCGATGGTGCCCTTCTGGTTCCTGCCCTACGCGGTGGCCTGCGGCAACACCTACGTCGTCAAGCCGTCGGAACGCTGCCCGATCAGCCAGAGCCGGCTGTTCGAACTGCTGGACGAGGCGGAGTTCCCGCCGGGGGTGGTCAACCTGGTCAACGGGGCCAAGGGGGTGGTGGACGCGCTGCTCACCCACCCCGACGTGGCTGGCGTCTCCTTCGTCGGCTCGACGCCGGTGGGGAAGTACATCTACGCGACGGCGGCGGCGCACGGCAAGCGGGCGCAGTGCCAGGCCGGGGCGAAAAACGGCCTGGTGGTCATGCCCGACGCGCCGCTGGGGCCGACCGTGGCCGCTATCCTCACCTCCGCCTTCGGCACCGCCGGTCAGCGCTGCCTGGCCGGCTCGCTGGTGCTGGCCGTAGGCGACGTCTACGAGCCGCTCAAGGCCCGGCTGGTCGAAGCGGCTGCGCGCATCAAGGTCGGCAACGGGCTGGACGAGAGCGTGCAGATGGGGCCGGTGGTCTCCCGCAAGTCGCTCGAGCGCATCCTGGGCTACATTGACAAGGGGTTGCAGGAGGGAGCGCGGCTGCTGCTGGACGGGCGCCCGGTCCGGGTGGAAGGCCACCCCAATGGCTACTTCATCGGCCCGACGATCTTCGACGACGTGCGGCCGGAGATGACCATCGCCCGCGAGGAGATCTTCGGACCGGTGCTGGGCATCATCCACGTGCCGGACTTCGATGCGGCGCTGGAAGTGCTCGAGAACATCCCCTACGGCAACGCCGCCTCCCTGTTCACCGCCAGCGGCAAGTGGGCCCGCGAGTTCAAGTATCGCCTGCGCTGCGGCAACATCGGCATCAACGTCGGTATCGCCGCCCCTATCGCCACCTTCCCCTTCGCCGGGATGAAGCAGTCCTTCTTCGGCGACCTCCACGGCCAGGGCCGGGATGCGATCCAGTTCTTCACCGATCGGAAGGTGGTGATCACGCGGTGGTTTTGATTGGGACATTGGTCATTGGCCATTGGTCATTGTTTAGGGAGGGCTGATGGACCTGGGTACATTCGGCGCGATACTGCGCTTTGCGATGGACTGGGAGCAGCGAGCGGCGGAGTTCTACGAGCAGGCGGCGCGAACGGGGAATGAGGTACTGTTCCAGGAGATGGCCGGTGGAGCGCGCAAGCGCATCGGACGGCTGGAGCAGGCCCGCCGTGAGGGCGTGGCGGAGATGATCCTGGAGTCCATCACCGGGCTGGACGGCGATGCCTATACCGTGGCGCTCGACCCCACCGCTGATGGGGCCGCCTTGCTCCGCCAGGCGCAGAGCCTGGAAGAGAGCGCGGCCCGCTTCTACCGTGACGCTGCCGCCCGCCTGCCGATCCGCGAGGTGATGCGCCTCTTCCAGCGGCTGGGGCAGGAGCACGAGTCGGCGGGCCAGCGGTTCGGTGAGGCAGCGTCGCAGCCAGGCTGAGCCGTTGCGAAGCGACAAGGGGAGGGCGAAGATGGGGGTCTACGCCGGCAGGTACTTGTGGGTGGACCTGAGCACCGGTCAGGTGCGACAGGAGCAGACGCCAGCGGAGGCAGTGGAACGCTGGCTGCTGGGCAGCGGGCTGGCTGCCTATCTCTACTACAACGGCCTGACCCGTGGTAGCCCGCTGCTGCCCGCCCTCTCCGCTGCCGCTTCTCCGCTCGACCCCGCCAGTCCTCTGCTGGTCTTCAACGGCCTGCTGACGGGCACCTTCGCGCCGGGGGCGTCGCGCGCTTCCTGGTGTGGTCGCTCGCCGCTTACCGGCATCTGGAATGAGTCGAACTTCGGCGGGCGGTGGGGGGCGCACCTGCGCTTCGCGGGTTTCGACGGGCTGATCATCACCGGGCGTGCCGCCGCTCCGGTCTACCTGTGGCTCCACGACGGCCAGGCCGAGATCCGTGACGCCTCGGCGGTCTGGGGACTGGGGACCTTCGCCACCTGCGAGCGGCTCCGCCGGGAGACGCACGCGGAGGCGGAGGTGGCCTGCATCGGTCCGGCGGGGGAGAACCGGGTGCCGCTGGCGGGGGTGATGACCGGCGGTCAGGCCCGCAACCGCGCTGCCGGTCGCGGCGGGATGGGGGCGCTGTTGGGTTCCAAGAACCTCAAGGCCATCGTCGTCAGGGGCACAGGCCGGGGCGCGATCGCCGTGCCTGCCGAGATGCGGGCCGTGACGCGCCGCGCCAACGCGCTCATCCGCCGCCGTTCGGAGGGGATGATGCTCACCGGCACCGCCGGCGGCATCCCCGGCGCGGAGCGGTTCGGCGGGCTGCCGCTGAAGAACTGGCAGGAGGGCTCCTGGCCGGACGGGGCGCGCGCCATCTCCGGCCAGACGATCCGCGAGACGCTGCGCGTGCGCGACACCTTCTGTCATGCCTGCCCGGTGGGCTGCGGCAAGGAGGTCGAGGTCACGACCGGCCCATACGCTGGCACCTGGGGCGAGGGGCCGGAGTACGAGACGCTGTGCGGCTTCGGCGGTAACCTGCTGATTGACGACCTGCCCGCCCTGGCCGCGCTCAACGTCCGCTGCAATGACCTGGGGCTGGACACCATCTCCACCTCCGGCGTCATCGCCTTCGCTGCAGAAGCGGTGGAGCGGGGGGTGATCCCCGCTGCCCAGGCGGGCGGGCTGACGTGGGGGGATGCGGCGCCGGTGCTGGCGCTGGTGGAGCAGATCGCCCGCCGTGAGGGGTTGGGCGACCTCCTGGCGGACGGCGTGCGCGCGGCGGCGGCCCGTCTGGGACCGGCCGCGGAGCCGTTCGCCCTCCACGTCAAGGGGTTGGAGCCGGCCTACCACGACCCGCGCGCCTTCACCGACATGGGACTCAACTACGCCACCGCCAACCGGGGGGCCTGTCACCTGGAGAGCGGGACCTACTGGCGCGGCTACGGCATCGAGTGGCCGGGCTGGCAGGAGGGGCCGCACGACCGGCTGGCTTCGAATGAGGCCACCGTGCGCACGGTGGTCGCCTTCCAGGACTTCATGGCCCTGTTCAACCCGCTGGGGCTGTGCAAGTTCATGGTCAAGGGCGGGCTGGACCCGGCGCTCACGGCTGAACTGCTGGATGCGGCGATGGGTTGGGACTGGAGCGTCGAAGGCCTGTTGCAGGCTGGTCGCCGGCTGTTCAACCTGAAGCGACGCATCAACCTGCTCCTGGGGGTCACTGCTGCCGACGATACGCTGCCGCAGCGCTTCCTGCGCGAACCGCGCCCCACCGGTGGCGCCGCCGGCAACCTGCCCGACCTGGAGCGCATGCTGCCTCTCTACTATCGCCTGCGCGGCTGGGACGAGCAGGGCCGGCCGGTGGAGGAAGTGTCACTGACGGATGCCCCTTCGGGAGAGCCGTAGCCGACGCATCCCGATGCTTCGGCAAGCGGTAGACAAATCTGCTTCATCTGCTAAATCCGCTGACTCTCTTTGGCCGTTTCGGGCGCAGTCTTCGATCAACACGGTAAGGGAAGACCATCCAAGATCACACAGGAGGGTGTATGGATCACCTGGAATCCGTTGAGTCCCTGATCTCTCCGGTCTGGCCCCGCTACACGCCCATCGTCGCCGAGCGGGCGGAGGGGGCCTACGTCTACGACCAGGACGGCAGCCGTTACCTGGACTTCACCTGCGGCATCGGCGTGACCAACACCGGCCACTGCCACCCGAAGGTCGTGCAGGCGGTGCAGGAGCAGGCGGCGAGGCTGCTGCACGGCCAGGTCAACATCGTCTACCACAGGCCGCTGCTGGAACTGGTGCGTGAACTGCGCACCATCGTGCCGCCAGCGCTCGACTGCTTCTTCTTCTCCAACAGCGGCGCGGAGGCCATCGAGGGGGCAGTCAAACTGGCTCGCCATGCCACCGGCCGGCCGAACATTATCGTCTTCCAGGGCAGTTTCCACGGCCGCACCGGCATGACGATGGCCCTCACCACCTCGAAGACTATCTACCGTGCCGGCTACCAGCCGCTGCCAGCAGGGGTCTTCGTCGCTCCCTATCCCTACTACTACCGCTACGGCTGGAGTCCGGAGGAGGCCGAACGGTTCTGTCTGCGCGAACTGGAGTTCCTGCTGAAGAGCCAGACCGCCCCCTTCGAGACCGCGGCGATGTTGATCGAGCCGGTGGTGGGGGAAGGGGGCTACCTGGTGCCACCGCCGGGCTTCCTCAAGGGGGTACGCCGCATCTGCGACGAGCACGGCATCTTGCTCATCGCCGACGAGATCCAGTGCGGCTTTGGGCGCACCGGTCGCTGGTTCGCCTTCGAGCACTTCGACGTGGTGCCGGACATCATGACAATGGCCAAAGGGCTGGCTTCCGGTCTGCCGCTCTCCGGCGTGGCGGCGCGACGGGAACTGATGGAGAAGTGGATTCCAGGCTCGCATGGCGGCACCTACGGCGGGAACGCCGTCGCCTGCGCCGCCGCCGTCGCCACCATCCGCGTCATGCGCGAGGAGGGGTTGCTGGAGAACGCCCGGCGCATGGGTGCGCTGCTCATCGAGCGGCTGCAGGCGCTGCAGGCGGAGTTCCCCATCATCGGCGATGTGCGCGGGCTGGGGCTGATGGTCGCCACCGAGTTCACCGGGGCCGATGGCGCGCCAGCCACCGCGGTGGCCAAGTCCGCCGTCAAGGCCGCCCTCAAGCACCGGCTGATGCTGCTCACCTGCGGCACGTATGACAACGTCGTCCGCTGGATCCCGCCGCTGATCGTCAATCAGGAGCAGATCGAGGAGGGGGTAACGGCGTTTGGGCGGGCGTTGG
>DAOTYX010000017.1:0-16260 GCA_034434635.1 Anaerolineae bacterium
TGTAGCCGCCGCTGGTCTCCATCACCAGCACCGGGCTGCCCAGGGAGATGTCCAACGCCTGCGCCATCGCCTCGGCGCGGGCGCGGGCGTCGGCCAGGGCCTCCTGGCGGGCCTGCGCCACGAGCGCGTCGGTGTCCTCCACGCCGAAGGAGACCTCGGAGATGGTGTTGGCTCCAGCGCCGACGACCGCCGCCAGCAGGTCGCCCACCCGCGTCAGGTCGCGCAGCGTCACGCGGATGTAGTGGGAGACGTGGTACTTGATCTCCCCGGTGGGCGTACCGGTCTGCGGGTCATAGATGCTCTCCACCCACAGGCTGTAGCCGGTGGTGCGAATGTCCTCCGCGGCGATGCCCAGGCCCTGCGCCGCAGCGATGGCGCGGTTGATGCGCCCGGCGGCGTCGTCCACTGCTCGAGCGGCGTCGCTATCGGACAGGTCCACGCCGAAGGTGATGTAGGCGACCTCCGGCTCGGCGCTTGCCGTCCCGGTACCGACCACGACCAGCCCTTCGGTGGGGGTGGCGTAACCAGAGGAGGTCCAGACAACCCCACCGCCGCCCCCCAGCATCTGGGTCTCCTCGCCAGCGGCCAGCGTGGCCTGCGTCCCCGCGCCGCCGCACGCGGCCAGGGAGAGGCTCAACAGGACCAACAGGGCAACGTTCACGATTCTGCCTTTCATTTCGCTATCCTCCTCAAGGAAATCATCTCTGCCAATGTAGACGTTGCCAGCCTTCTGCTGGTTCCATCATCTCTCCGTGTCTCCTTGCCCCCCTCTCTCCCTCGTGTTACAATAACCTCATGCGCAGGCTTCGTCGGTTATGGATGTTGCTGCTGGTCTTCGTTCTGACCTTTCCTGTAGCAGCGCAGGAAGAGGACCCGGTGACGCTGCTCTACGACCTGGTCAACCAGGCCCGGCTGGGCAGCGGCTGGGTGCCCTACGGAGTGTCCACGGAACTGACAGCGGCGGCGCAACGACACGCTGACGATCTGGCGGGCCACCGCCTGATCTCCCACATCGGCTCTGACGGCTCTCGCGCTCCGCAGCGCATCGCCGAGGCCGGCTATGCTGCCTGGGGGAACGGTCAGGAGGTGGGAGAGGC
The DNA here is from genome assembly GCA_034434635.1 of Anaerolineae bacterium. Lineage (GTDB taxonomy): Bacteria > Chloroflexota > Anaerolineae > B4-G1 > DUEL01 > DAOTYX01. Next base: position 1,098 of record DAOTYX010000017.1, read on the forward strand.
CATCTGGAGCGGTACGGGTACCGTTCAGGAGGCCTTCGAAGGGTTGATGGCTGACCCGGCGCAACAGGAAAGCATCCTCAGCCAGCGCTATCGGGAGATGGGGGCTGGCGTGGCCTACGACGCTGCCGGACGAATGTACGTCGTCCTCACCTTCGGCGCGCGGCCCAATGTCCTGCCCATCTTCATCAACGACGGGCAGCCGACAACGGAATCGCCACAGGTGGCGCTGCGGCTGAGCAACGAGGAGGCTTATCCACAGGGAGAGGGCACCATCTTCATCGGACGGGCGGTTGAGATTCGCGTCAGCAACACCCCTGACTTCGAGGCCCAGCCCTGGCAGAGGTGGGAGCCGCTGGTCGCCTGGGACCTGCCAGAAGAGGCGGGAGAACACACGGTCTACGTGCAGTTCCGCGACGGTGCGGGGCGGACAACGGTCTCCGCGGCCACCATCACCCTGGTTGGTGAAGGAGGAGAGGTTCCTCCTTCTCCTTCGCCCGCCCCTGTCGTTACCGCTGTGTCACCGACGCCGGTGGCCGAGACGCCAGCGCCAGCGCTGACCCCTCTCGTCACGCCAGAGCCGCTTCCTTCCCCAACTGTGCCGCCGCCTGTCCCCACACCGACCCCTATGTGGCTCCCGGGTGGCTGGACCGCCGAGCCCGCGCACGGTGAGTCTGGAACCGACGGCCTGGTGGTGGCGATCGTCCTGCTCCACCTGGCAGCCCTGCTGTTGGCGGGTTCCCTGGCGCTGCGACGTCATCCCGGGCGAGGGGAGGAAGGTTGATGCTGCTGGACAAGGCTGCTGAAAGGCGCTATAATCTTCTTCCAACCCTGCATGATTGGAGAGGTCATGCGCTGTCCTGAATGCGGATACGACGTACCCGAACCGCTCTCCCTCTGCCCACGTTGCGGAACGAACGTCGAGAAGACCCAGCCCATGAAGCGGCGTTGGGGTCGCAAGCGCCGTCCGGCTCCCCCACTGGATGAGACGCTTCCCCTGCCGATTGCCGAGGTCCAGGAGGAGGCCAAAGAGCCCCCTTCCGCGGCGCCTCGCCTCACGCTTTGGCAACGGGTGCGCGTTGTCCTGATCGCCCTGTTGGCCTTCCTCTGCCTGATGGTTGCCTCTACTGCTGTCGGGGGTTACACTGGCCTGCGCCAGGGGCAGGAGGACCGCGCGGCCACGCTCTCCGCAACCACAGATGAACACTACCGCGCTGGCCTCGCTCACCTGGATGCGGGGGAGTTCGAACTGGCCATCGCCGAGTTCGATTATGTTCTGCGAATCAACCCCAACCATCCGCTGGCGGCCCAGGGGTTGGCGGAGGCGCGGGCGCGGCTGGCGGCGATGCCCACTCCTACTTCACAGGCGCGCGAGGGCATCATCCGCGAACTGTACGGGCGCGGCCGCACGGCCTACGAGGCGCAGAACTGGGAGGAAGCCATCGCCGCGCTCAGCCAGCTGCGCGCCTTCGACCCGCAGTACGAGACAGATGCGGTGACGGATATGCTGTTCGAGAGCCTGCGTAACCAGGGGCTGTCCCTTCTGTCCGCCAACCGCCTGGAGGAAGGTATCTTCCTCCTCGACCAGGCGCAGCAGATTCACCCCCTCGACGAAGCGGTACTGCGCGAGGTGGAACTGGCCCGCCGATACCTGACCGCCGTCGACTACTGGGGGGTGGATTGGAGCCGCTGTATCGAGTTGTTCGAGGGGCTCTACGCGCTGGCTCCAAACTACCAGGACGTGTTCAGCCGGCTGTTCGAGGCGCACGTCCAGTATGGCGACCTGTGGGTGGAGCGGGGAGAGATGTGTCCCGCGGCGGAGCAGTATGACGAGGCTCTGGCGATGCGGGCGGATGCGGAGGTGACAACGAGACGGGATGAGGCCGCCGAGGTGTGTGCCGTCGCCACGCCCACCCCCATCGCGCCGCTCACCGGCACGCTGAGCACCACCGCCACGGTCTCCGTGCCGGGCTTCATGGCCGGGCATCTGGCCTTCCCGGCCTACAACTCGCAAACTGGCCTGTATGACATCTATGCCCTGTTCGCTGATGGCCGATTGGTGCGCATGGCCAGCGGCGCGGATCAGCCTTGCTGGCAGTGGGGCAGCGACCGGCTGATCTACCGCAACCGGCTCTCTCCCGGCATCTCCATGGTCCAACCCGGCGGCCAGCCAGTGCTCCTGCGCGCCGACGCGGGCGCGGCCTGGCCAACCCTCTCTCCTGATGGGAGCCGCTACGCCTACTCCGCCCGCGACGCCAGCGGCGTCTCGCAAATCTACATCGCCCCTACCGACGGCACCGCCGAACCGACCGTCCACGCTCCCGGTTGGGCGCCGGTGTGGGGGCCCTCCGGGCTGCTGGCCTGGGCCGGCTGTGAGCCTGGAGGGGGAATCTGTGGCATCTTCGTGGACAACCCCGACGACAGCGCGCCGCCCACCCGCCTCACCGCCAGCGCCGACGATACCGGCCTCCACTGGGCTCCCGGCGGTGGTTCGCTGGCCTACATGTCCGACCAGGCCGGCAGTTGGGACCTCTACCTGCTGGGTGTCAACGGCGGCGTGCAGGTGATCACCAGCGATCCGACCATCGAGGGATTGCCCGCCTGGTCGCCCGACGGCTCTGCCGTGGCCTTCATCTCCTACCGGGAAGAGCGGTGGGGTATCTACCTGCTGCAACTGGGCACCGGGAATGTCCAAAAGATGATAGACCTGGGCGTCACGCTGTCGGATTGGCAAGACCAGCGGCTGAGTTGGTCGCCGTGACCTTGACGGGTTGGGCCAACGGCGGTATACTTGGCGGTCGGCGGGGCGTAGCTCAGTCCGGTTAGAGCGCCCGGTTTGGGACCGGGAGGTTCGCCGGTCCGAATCCGGCCGCCCCGACAGTTATGTCTTTGCGGGCGTTGCAAAATGGTATTGCCGCAGCCTTCCAAGCTGCCGTTGCGGGTTCGATTCCCGCCGCCCGCTCTCAACGGTCCAGCCCGAAGGGCCCATAGCTCAGCGGTCAGAGCTGCCGGCTCATAACCGGTCGGTCGCAGGTTCGAATCCTGCTGGGCCCACTCCTTCCCCGCACCCGGCAGCAGAACCTGTCCCACCACGCCCCGGAGTATCAAGATGACCTATACAGATGCCTACGATCGTCCGATCCAGTACCTGCGCGTCTCGGTGACCGACCGCTGTAACCTGCGCTGCGTCTACTGTATGCCGGAAGAGGGAGTGCCGCGGCTCGCCCACGAACACATCCTGCGTTATGAGGAGATCGTGCGCGTCGTGCGCGTGGCCGTGGAGATGGGCTTCGTGCACATCCGCCTGACCGGCGGCGAACCGCTGGTACGCCAGGGGATCGTAGACCTGGTGGCAGAACTGGCGGCAATCCCCGGGTTGGACGACCTCTCGATGACCACCAACGGCATGTTGCTGCGCCACTACGCCGCGCCGCTGGCCCAGGCCGGGCTGCGACGGGTCAACCTGAGCCTGGACACGCTGCGACCGGAGCGGTTTCACAGCCTCACCCGCCGGGGGCGGCTCGAGGACGTGCTGGAGGGGCGACGGGCAGCCCTGGCCGCAGGGCTGCGGCCGGTGAAGGTCAACACGGTGGTCATCCGTGGCCTGAACGACGACGAGGTGGTGGACCTGGCCCGGCTGACCCTGCAACCCGACTGGCACATCCGTTTCATCGAGGTGATGCCGCTGGGGGCCGGAGGGGACTGGGCTGGCGACGGGGTTGTGCCCTCCGCGGAGATTCGCGCCCGGATCGAGGAGGCGCTCGGCGTGCTGCTGCCCGCCGAGGGGGATGGGGCCGGGCCGGCCCGCTATTACCGTCTGCCCGGCGGGGCAGGAACGGTGGGCTTCATCAGCCCAGTCACCGACCACTTCTGCCACGCCTGCAACCGCCTGCGGCTCACCGCCGACGGTCGGCTCCTGCCCTGCCTGCTTTCCGACGCCGCTATTGACCTGCGGGCGGCGCTGCGAGGCGGCGCCGACGACGAGGCCTTGCGTGACCTGTTCCGTCAGGCCATCATCGCCAAACCGCGCGGCCATCACCTGGCGGAGGCGTTCAGCCCTCCCCACCGCTCGATGTCCCAGATCGGCGGTTGACAGTCACCCCCGGATGATAACGAGGAGAATATGCCCCTGACTCACGTGGATGAAACCGGCGCGGCGCGCATGGTGGACGTGAGCGACAAGTCCCCCACCGTGCGCCAGGCCGTCGCCGCAGGCGAAGTGTGGATGCGGCCGGAGACGCTGGCGCTCATCCAGTCTGGCGGCCTGCCCAAAGGGGACGCATTGGCGGTGGCGCGCCTGGCTGGCATCATGGCCGCCAAGCGCACGCCGGAACTGATCCCCCTATGCCATCCGCTGCCCATCACCGCTGTGACGGTAGATTTCGCCTTCGACGAGGCCCGGTCGGTGGTGGAGATCACCGCGCAAGTACGCTGCACGGGGGTCACCGGCGTGGAAATGGAGGCGCTGACGGCGGTGAGCGTCGCTGCGCTGACCCTCTACGACATGTGCAAAGCGGTGGAACGAGGTATCCGCATCCAGAACATCCGCCTGCTACGCAAGAGCGGGGGGAAGAGCGGGGACTGGGAACGCGAGGATGCGGAGACGCGGAGATAGGGAGACACGGAGAATGGTAGGAGAGGTAGTGGCGGTGTGCATCAGCGCGGAGAAAGGGACGGCGAAAGACAACGTGGGCCGGGCCCTGCTCCGTGTGGATTGGGGGGTAGAAGGGGATGCTCACGCCGGGCCGTGGCATCGCCAGGTGTCGCTGCTGGCCTGGGAGTCCATTGAGAAGATGCGCGGGCGGGGGCTGGACGTGCGTGAGGGGAGTTTCGCCGAGAACATCACCACGCGTGGTCTGGAACTCTACACCCTGCCGGTGGGCACCCGTCTGCGCTTGGGCGCGGCGCTGGTCGAGGTGACGCAGATCGGCAAGCAGTGCCATACTGGCTGCGCCGTCTTCCAGGCGGTGGGGGACTGCGTGATGCCCCGCGAGGGGATTTTCGTCCGCGTGTTGGAGCCGGGGGAGGTCGCGGTGGGGGACCGAATCGAGGTGCTATCCTCCCCCCAGCCCGGCTAGGAAGTCGTGGATCGCCCGGGCGGTCTGGGCCGGGCGCTCGAACGGCAGCATGTGGCCGGCGTCGCCGATGACGACGCAGCGGGCCTGCGGCAGACACCGCTGCACCCGCGCCTGGCTGGCTGGGCGGAAGGTGTTGGAGTGGGCGCCGCGCAGGAAGAGCGCCGGCACCTTCAGACGCGGCACCGCCCGCCAGACGTCAGTGGGGGTGGTGGCGAAGATGTGCGCCTCCCACTCCGGCGGGTAGACCAGTTCCACGCTGCCGTCGTTCCTCTCCCGTGTCCCCGCCTCCACATAGGCACGCAGGCTTTCCTCGGGCCATCGAGCGAAGAAGGGCTTGCTACGGTACTCCTCGAAGCACGCCTGGCGGCTGGGCCATGTGCGCCGACGGCGCAGGGCGCGGCGCACCAGCGGCAGCCGCCGTTCGACCCCCAGCAGGCGCAGCAGCCGCACCAGGCCCAGCCAGGCCGGCGGCAGGATGACCGGGTCCATCAACACCACTGCCCGGAACCGCTCGGGGCAGCGAACGGCGGCCCACAATGTCACCACGCCGCCCAGGGAGTGACCCACCCCGATCACCGGATCATCCCCCAACCCTTCCAGCCCATGCAGGAGGTCATCTGTCAGAGGGTGCCACGTTGGGGCGCTCTGGGGATGGCTACCGGGCCAGAGTGGGCGGGCGGGCAAGGCAAGCACGCGGTATCGGTCGGTAAGCGCCTCCGCCAGCGGGCGGTAGGCGGCGGGGGGGAAGCCGTTGGCGTGGGCCAGGTGGAGGGTCAGCCCACGTCCACCGAAGTCGTAGGGCGGCAACATGTCAGGCTCCTCTGCTCAAGTCAGCACCTTGTGCGCGGCGCGCTGAGTATAACCGAAATGGCCAGCCGGTCAACTGTCAGCCCTGCCTAAACAACCCCACAACCGACACATCCCTATGCGTCGGCGGGCGGCATTGGGAGTAGGACAACTGCTCGCAGTTGTCCTACGAACACACCCTTCGGGGATGACAGACTCCCGTCATCACGGGCGCGGTCGGCGGTCTGTCGTCGGTGGTCGAGAGGAGGGAGGCCCCTGTGTTTGAGCGAGTGCTTGTTGGCCGAGAATCGTGCTATAATGGGAGCATCGCGTGACCCTGTCTTTGCAACAGGAGGTACGATGTCTGAAGAACCCACAGGCAGCCCGCCGGAACGCATCTACGAGAAAGCCGAGAAGCAGGAGGAGAAGGAGGAGAAAGAGCGCCACGAGAAAGACTGGGAAGAGAAATGGCAGCATGACCCATTGAGTGGTGCTGTCTGGGCGCTTATTCTGATCTGGGCTGGCGTGGCCTTCCTGGCCGAGACGATCGGCCTGCTGGCCCGGCTGAACCTACCCCGCCTGGGGGCCTGGGACCTTATCTTCACCGGAGCGGGGTTGGTTGTGCTGGCGGAGGTGATCATCCGCGTGCTGGTGCCCGCCTACCGGCGCCCGGTGACCGGCACGCTGATTCTCGCCTTCGTCCTGCTGGCGATTGGCATCGGGGGGGTGATCGGTGAGGGGATCGTCTGGCCTCTGGTGCTGATCGCCGTGGGCGTGGGGATATTGCTGCGCGTATTCCTGCGGCGCTGAAGTAGAGGCGCACGGCTGTACGTCTCCACGGTTGCAGGCGACAAACGTGGCTGGGCGCGGTCCGAGACCGCGCCCAGCCTGGGCGTCGCGGGTCGGTTACAGCCGGCCCAGGTTGAAGGTCGTCACCTCATCCCAGAGATAGCGCAGCGGGGTCCACCAACGGTCGCGTCCGATGCAGCGGAAGTAAGGCGGGCGCATGGCCAGGATGGTGTCGCCGATCTTGTACCGCACCAGGACAGGGGTGGTAACGACGAGGCTGCCCAACTCGCCGGGACGCATCTCGTGCAGCATCTTGATTCCTCGCCGGGTCTCGACTTCGAAGAAGAAGAGGTCGTAGTTGGGGACCCAGGCGCGGCGCTCGTCCCGCTGTTGGCCGAACATTCCCTCGGTCGCGCCGTAGATCTCGCGGATCGCCACTGGGCCGTACATCGCCCGCAGCGCTGGCTCGTAACGGGTGTTGATCCCCGGCACGCTGCCCAACGTCATCACCTGCGCGTGCCAGATGTCCCTGGGGTAGACACCGTGCTTCTGCCGCACGTAGCGGCCAAAGAGGACGGCGGTCGGCGCCACACCGCCCACCAGGGTGACGTTCTGATCCTTGCACCGCTGATAGGCCAGTTCGAAGCGCGCCTCCCAGTCGCGGACGGTTTTCCCTCCGCCCAGGGCGTCAATCTCCTCCTGTGTCGGCAGCGAGCGGATGGGGGTGAAGGTGGAGACGTGCCTGACGTAGATGCCCGAACTGTAGCCGTACTCCACCTCCCGCTCTCCGACGCGCACCGTCCCCACCCGTGACGGGAAATTCAAATTCAGGTTCACACCGTCGAACAGGTCGTAGCGGTCGGTGGAGAGGACGTAGTTCATCATCGCCCGCCCGGCGCTGACGCGCATGCGCAGGTCGGTGGGGGTCATGGGGATGAACTTGGACTCCCCCTGGGTGCTGCCGCGGGTGATCGCCCAACCTACCGGCTCCTCGTCCAGCAGCAACCCCGTCTCCCCGGCCATCACCCGCTGGATGAGCGGTCGGTAGTCCTCGTAGGTCATCACCGGGAAGGCGGCGCGGAAATCGGCGACCGTCTGCACCTGCGCCGCACCGTGCTGACGGCCGTACTCGGTCTGGCCGTGGATGGCCATCAGCCGCAGCAACACCTCCTGCTGGGCCTGCGCCGGGCCTTCCACCGCGTCGTGCCAGGGCTGCAGCAGCATCCTGAGCATGATCGCCTGGGAGTCCCGGTCGGCCATCGTCGCCCCCCTGACCTACACGTCCCGCGAGTAGCGGTTGGTGATCGGCAGCCGCCAGTCTTTGCCGAAGGCGCGGGGGGTGATCTTCACGCCGGGCGGGCTCTGGCGGCGCTTGTACTCGCTGCGCTCCACCATGCGCATCACCCGTCGCACTGTCGCCGGGTCGAAGCCGCGACGCACGATCTCCTCGATCCCACAGTTCTCCTCCACGAAGGCGTGGACGATGGGGTCGAGCACCTCGTATTCCGGCAACGAGTCGCTGTCCTTCTGGTTGGGTCGCAGTTCCGCCGATGGGGGCTTCTCCAGCACACGCTGCGGGATGAGGTCACGCCCGGCCAGCCCGTTGCGGTAGCGACACAGGCGGTAGACGAGGGTCTTGGGCACGTCCTTGAGCACGGCGAAGCCGCCCGCAGTGTCGCCATAGAGGGTGCAGTAGCCGACGCCGATCTCGCTCTTGTTGCCGGTGGTCAGCACCAACCAGCCGAATTTGTTGGAAAGGGCCATGAGCACCGTGCCGCGCACGCGCGGCTGGATGTTCTCCTCCGTCACATCGGAGGGCAGGCCAGCGAAGTGGGGTGCGAGCAGGTCGAGAAAGGCCTGGAACACGTCATCAATCGGCAGGGTGAGGAATTGGATGCCCAGGTTGCGGGCCAGGAGTTCGGCGTCCTCCAGGCTGTGGGCGGAGGAGTAGCGGGTGGGCATCGCCACTCCGGTGACGTTTTCCGGCCCCAGCGCATCGGCGGCGATGGTGGCCACCAACGCGCTGTCCACCCCGCCCGACAGGCCCAGCACGACGCGGCGGAAACCGTTCTTGCGCACGTAATCGGCGGTGCCCATCTTCAACGCCTCGTACACCTGCGCCACCGGCTCCAGCGGCGAAGCAAGCGCCGGTGAGAGCGGTCCCCGTTCCGGCGGGGGGGATAAGGGGCGCAACGCCACCCGCCGGAAGTCCGCCGCGCCGGTCTGCTCCATCTGCCGACGGCGGGGGTCCTGTACCCGGCGGCGGGAGACCTCCATGGGGTCGAGGTCTATCAGAAGCAGTTCCTCGGCGAACTGCCGACCGCGGGCCAGCACCTCACCGGCGGGGCTGAAGGCCAGGCTGTGGCCGTCGAAGACCAGTTCATCCTGCCCCCCCACCAGGTTGCAGTAGGCGACGAAGGCGACGTTGTCGGCAGCGCGGGTGGCCAGCATGCGCTCGCGGGCCTCCGATTTCCCCAGCGAGTAGGGGGAAGCGGAGATGTTGAGCAGCAGTTCTGCCCCGCCCAGGGCGGCCTGCTGCTGCGGCGGCCCTTCGGGGTACCAGATGTCCTCGCAGATGCTGACGCCGAAGGTAAACTCGCCGCGGGTGAAGACCAGTCGCTGGCGGCCGGCGCGGAAGTAGCGGTTCTCGTCGAAGACGCCATAGTTGGGGAGGTGCTGTTTGTAATAGAGCGCGGCGACCTCGCCATCGTGCAGCACGGCAGCGGCGTTGTAGAGGTCATCCTCCGCCCACACCGTGCCGACCACGGCGGTCAGGGAACGGGTGGCGGCAGCGATCTCCCGGAGGGCGTTCATCGCTCCCGCGACGAAATCGCGCTGGAAGAGAAGGTCCTCCGGCGGATAGCCGGTGACCACCATCTCCGGGAAGAGTACCAGGTCGGCTCCCCCCCGGCGTGCCCGCTCCAGCCAGGCCAGCACCCGGTCCCGGTTGCCGGCCAGGTCTCCTACCGTCGGGTTGATCTGTGCCAGGGCCAGTCTCAGGCTCATAGGGCACCCCCCTAGAGAACCGCGATCGGTGTGCCGTCGTCTCCGTTAGAACGCAGGAAATGGTCGCGGTAGGGAACGACAGGAGTGGTCCAGCGGAAGATCCACCGCGCGGCCTCGTTGGTGACGTTGACGCAGCCGTGGCTATGGGGTTGGCCAAAGTCGTTGTGCCAGTAGGTGCCGTGGATGGCCACTCCCGACGGGGTGAGATAGGTGGGGAAGGCCACGCCGGGCAGGTCGTAGTAGTCCTCGCCGGTGCCGCCGATCATCCGGTGGGTATGGCGCTTCCAGATGACGCGATACTCGCCGCGCGGGGTGACCAGGCCGCTGATGCCGGAGGAGATGCGCGTCTCGAAGACGGGCTCCTTCCCCTCGAAACAGGTCAGCGTCTGCGTGCTGAGCCGAATCTCGATGCGCTTGTCGTCCCGGTCGGGCGAGATGGGCAGCAGTTCCCCCGGCGGGAAGCGGCGCAGCGACCAGGCGGGAAGATAGAGGCTGGGGATGAAGGAGTACCCCTCCTGGATGCGGTACCACCACTGGCCGGTCTCATCCTCCTCCGCGGCGACAACGCGGTAGACGCTGCCGTAGTACAGCCGACGGGCGACACTGGCTCCGTTTGCCTGCCAGCGGGCCTCAGCGATGGGCACGCTGACCTCGGCCCAGAAGCCCGGGCTGGCGACCCGCGTCACCACCTCGCGCTGGGGACGGTCCTCCACCGGTTGGACAAAAGCGCTGTGGATGAAACCGCCATCGGTCTCGTACCAGATGGCGTTACTGGGCCATGGGGCATCCCCTTTGACGGCGGCGTAGAGGGGAATGATCTCGTCATGAACGTGCCAGGCGACCCGCTCGGCGTCGAGACGGGGCTTGACGTACACCCCCTGGCGCCGCCAGGTCGTGATGCGCCCTAGCGAGGCCGGTGGGGGAGTGGTGGGATAGATAGCGATATGCGGGATGGGCGTCAGCGCCAGCCCAGCCAGAAGCACACTGCTCCGTTTGAGAAACTCACGACGGTCCATGTGGGTGGCGGGTCCCTTGAGGGGTAAGCGATTGTCCCAGATTATAACCGGAATCGTCAGAAAAGCCACCCGCGGTGTCCAGGATGCCCAGGCCGCCGTGGGTTCGCACCCTGAGCGGAGGCCGCGAGCAAGGCGAGCGGCCGGAGTCGAAGGGCGCCAGGAGCCGAGAAGCCACCGACGTCTTGCGGCGAGGCGGCTTTGTGCTACAATCATCGACGGTCAATAGGGGGGAGTAGTTCCACGAGCACATCACCGACAGGGGGAGTAAGGTGGTGACATGGATCATTGCTCTGGCTAGTGGCTATCTGCTTGGCTCTATCCCTGTGGGCTTTCTCCTGGTGCGCGGGGTGCGGGGGATCGATGTCCGGCGCGTGGGCAGCGGGCGCACGGGGGGGACCAACGTGTTGCGGGCGGCTGGGTGGGGGATGGCCGTGCTAACCGGGATCGGGGACGCGCTCAAAGGGCTGCTGGCAGTGTTGGTGGCCCGCTGGCTGCACGGGCCGGCGTTGTTGCAGGCGCTGGCGGGAGTGACGGCAGTGATCGGCCACAACCATCCGCTCTTTCTCCGCTCCCCTGGCGGCGCGGGCACGATGACCTCCATCGGCGGCGCTGTGGGCCTGTGGCCCCTCAGTGGGCTGATCCTGATCCCCCTTCTCCTGGGGGTGGCACTGACCACACGCCGGGCCTCCCTCGGCTCCATCACCGTCGCGCTGGTACTCCCGGCCCTCTTCATCATCCGGGCCGCCCTGGGAGTCGCACCGTGGGCCTACGTGGCCCACGGCATCCTGACCACCGCGCTCACCCTCTGGGCACTGCGGCCCAATATCCAGCGCCTCCTGCGCGGCGAGGAGCGGCGGATCAACCTGTGAGACTCCGGCGCATCGCTCAGGCGCGCAACGTGTTATAGGCATGGGGATATGGAACCAGGTACGATCGTCGTCATCATCTTGAGCGCGTTCTTGGGGGTTTGGTACGCAGGGGGGTATCTGTACAATCGTCGTCAGGGAGAGCGTCTCTTCTACTGGCTGGAAGCAGGGCTCGAGACCCTGGGCGGGGAGCATCAGGTCGGGTGGTTGGGCTCCCCCGGCACGGGGGCGCGGGTCAACGTTCTCCACGCCGCCCCGCCCTTCCGGCGGATGGAACTCACCCTGGTGCTGGAGAGCCGCGAGGTGATGCCTCTGTGGCTGGTCAACCACTTGTGCGGGCGGCGGGATAGGCTTATAATCAAAAGCACCTTGCGTTCCCCCTGCCAGGGGGAGGTCGAGATCGTGCCGCCAAAAGGACAGGTCGCGCGGCGCCTGCGCCAGGAGCAGGAGCCGCTGTGGGCGTGGCAGGATGGGCCGCACGGACTGGCTGTGGCCTATCGAGGCACTGGAGCGGAGGAGCAGGTCGTCCGGTTGATGCCGTGGCTGGAGACGTATGGCGCTCATCTGGATCGCCTCTCCTGGCGCAAGGCCGATCCCCACGTCCAACTGCAGGTGCGATTGAGCAGGCTGATCGCCAGGCCCAGTCGGCGGTTCTTCGCCGACCTCCAGGCAGCGGTGCAGGGGAGCGGTGCGGGCTAACCGGCTGTTCTCCTCGATGCTCTTTTCCAGGCATCATACCCTCGAGGGTGAAAGGAGGTATGAAGGGGTAGGCAGAAGGGATTTTCCCCAAGACATCCTGATCGTCCAGTCAAGCCGTTCTTCATTGGTAAGGAGGCAGAAGCGATGAATGCGATTGTCGTATTGATCCTGGCTGCCATCGGCATCGCGGTAGGCTATGGCGTCTACGCCAAGAGCATTGACCGCCGGATCGTGCAGCCCGACCCCTCCAAGGCAACGCCTGCCAAGATGTACATGGACGGTGTGGATTTCATCCCTGCCAACCGCAATGTCCTCTTCGGCTACCAGTTCAAGTCCATCGCCGCTCTCGGCCCCATCCTGGGTCCCATCATCGCCGTCCAGTGGGGCTGGCTCCCGGCGCTCCTGTGGATCATCCTGGGCACCTTCTTCATCGGCTGGGTCCAGGACTACAGCAGCATCATCATGGGGGTCCGGGAGGAGGGGCAGACCTTCGGCGCCCTCAGTTATCGCCTGATCTCACCCCGCGCCCGCAACATCCTCCTGGCTTTCATCTACATCTACCTGCTGATGATTATGGGCGCCTTCGGCATCCAGGTGGGCTTCAACCTGCTCGCCAGGACACCCGTGCCGCTGGGGGTGATCATCGTCATCCTCGCCGGCATCCTGGCCGGACAGATGACCTACAAGTGGAAGCAGGACATTATCCTCACCACGGTGGTCACCGTCATCATCGCCCTGGTCGGCATCTGGGTGGGCACCCTGCCGGCGGTGCGGGGCTTCTTCAGCGCGCTCTACGGCATCGGCGAAGACGGGACCAGCCCGATCCTCTTCCTGCAGGTCACCCGCGCCGGCTTCATCGGCAGCCTGCTGGTCGTGATCTTCTGCTACCTGGGGGCGGTGCTCCCCATCTGGCGCTGGGCGCAGCCGATCAACTACGTGGCCTTCTGGATCGTCCTGCTCGGCATCCTGGGCGGCGTCGTCGGCCTCTTGGTCGCCCGGCCGGGGATGGGGGACTTCCCGGCCGTCACAGATTTCACCACCGCATCGGGCCCCCTGTGGCCCATGCTCTTCGTGACCATCGCCTGCGGAGCGATCTCCGGCTGGCATAGCCTGGTCTCCTCCTCGGGCACGGCCCGTCAGTTGGAGAAGGAGACCGACGCCCTCTACGTCGGCGGCGGGGCGATGTTCCTGGAGATGTTCTTCGCCACGGTGGCCTTCCTCACCGCGACGGTCGCCTTCGGCAGCTTCCAGGGCTATCAGGACGCCGGCGGACCGGGGGCAGCGGCGGCCGTCTTCTCCAACGGCCTGGCCGTCTTCCTGAATAACTGGGGGCTGGATCGCATCCTGGGCGAGGGCTTCGGCGCGGCCTACGGCGGCGTCTTCCTGACCCTGATGGCGCTGACGATCATGCACCTGGTGGTGCGCTTCATGCGCGTCGCCAGCGCCGAGGCGCTGGGGGAGCGCTTCCCCATCATGCGCAACGTCCACGTCGGATCCCTGATCGCCCTGGCCCTGACGCTCCTCCTCATCTGGATCGTGCCCTTCCTGCAGATCTGGGGCATCTTCGGCGCGGCCAACCAGTTGATGGCCTCCCTGGCCCTGTTGCTCATCACCCTCTGGTTGATGTCCAAGGCCAAGAACTACCAGTGGACCTTCTGGCCCTTCGTCTTCATGCTGGTCACCACCATCGGCGCCCTGCTCTGGTCAGCCTACGCGGCCTTCTTCGTCCGGCTGCCCGCCCAGACCGCCTGGCAGGGCATCGTTGCCCAGGTGACCATCGGCATCCTGGCGCTGGTGTTGGTGGGACTGGCCATCATCCTGGTGGTGGATGGCATCGGGAGCATCCGGCGCTATCAGGCGCAGATGGCCAAGGCGACCAGCCGCTGAGGCCGTCTGTGGGCAGAAGCACGGGACAGGGTAGGGCGGGCCACCCACCCGCCCTACCGCTGTGCTTCCTGCACAGGTGACGCGGAAATGGACCTGCAGGTGATCATGCCCATCCCGACCACCTTCCGCCAGTGCCTCTCCTGCGAGGCCCTCTCGGCGGAGTTTGTGGGGGAGTCGGCGCGGCGGGAGATGCGCCAGGAGTACCCGGCGGAGTTCCTGGCCGAGTTCGAGCGGCTGATGGACTGGATCCACGAACTGACCCGCCGCTTCGGCCCGTCCCTCCGCGTGCGCGTGGTGGACCCCCAATCGCCGGAGGGGCTGTGGAAGTGCCTGCGGCACGGCGTGCGCCGCTACCCGACTTTCCTCCTCCCCACCGGCCGGAAAGTGGTCGGCTGGGAGCAGGCAGCCCTGGAAGAGGCGCTGCGGGAAGCGAGCGGATGACCAGCCCTGGATCGGCGGACGGGGAATCGCGGTTCGAGCCGTGGGGACGCCGCCTGCGGGCGTCCGTTCTGGCCCTGCGCGACATCCTGTACGGGATGACGCTGTATGACTGGGTGCGGGAAATGGAGAAGGCGCGGGGGGAGGTGGAGAAGGTCTTCGTCCTCCTGGTCTTCGGCGACCTGCTGGGCATCCCCATCCTGCCCCCCTACTACACCCTCCGCCTGCTGCCGTACGCCGTGCCGCGCCTCGAAGGCTGGCGGCGGTGCATGCTGCGGGAAAAGGACCTGACCGACCTGTGCGATCAGGATATCGGCTGAACTCATACCGGCGCGCCTGCGTTCGCCTGTCATCGTAACTGCTCACCCTAATTCGCTTTTCTCGACTTGTCAAAATCGTACCATTCAGGTAACTGCTCAGCCTGGCGCAGAGATGTCATGCTGTATGCCGAAGAGAGGATCTGTCAACGGATTCTGGGAACGGATTGAACGGATCGGCGGGTCGCGAGTGGTTCTTTCCGTTCAATCCGTGCCCAGAATCCGTTGACAGCATGCCCCGATCGGGAGGTGTCAAAGCGCGGGGCAGTAGGGTAAGCAGATAC
>DAOTYX010000018.1:0-17772 GCA_034434635.1 Anaerolineae bacterium
GTGCTGTTGGCTGCCGGAGGATCGCTCCGCTTCGGGCAGGCCAAGCAGTTGCTGGAGTGGGACGGCAAGCCGCTGGTAGCACACGTCACCGACACAGCCCTGGCTGCAGGCCTGG
The DNA here is from genome assembly GCA_034434635.1 of Anaerolineae bacterium. GTDB lineage: Bacteria > Chloroflexota > Anaerolineae > B4-G1 > DUEL01 > DAOTYX01. The sequence continues at coordinate 116 of DAOTYX010000018.1, forward strand.
AGCCGGTGATCGTCGTCACCGGATACCAGGCGCCAGCGGTACATACGGCACTGGGCGACCGTCCGATACGGGTCGTGACGAACTGGCGATGGGAGGAAGGCCTCAGCACCTCGGTGTTGGTAGGTCTGGCGATGCTCCCCCCGGAGGTGGACGGGGCCATCTTCCTCCACTGCGATCAGCCGCTGGTCACCGCCGACCTGCTGCGAGGACTCGTGGCCCGTTTCGCCGAGACTGGCGCTCCCCTCGTTTACCCCGTCTGCGGAGAGAAGCGCGGGACGCCGGTGCTCTTCGCCCGCGCGCTGTTCCCCGAACTGGCCAGAGCCAGCGGTGACGAAGGAGGCCGCAGCCTCGTCGCCCGTCACATCGCCAAGGCCGCCCAGGTGGTGGTGGCCGATCCCGACGTGTTGGCCGACATGGACACACCGGAGGAGTACCAACGGCTGCGCCACCGGCTACAGGCCACTCGTCCCACCCTTGCCTCCATCCGGCACCTCATCGTGGATATGGACGGTGTCCTCTGGCGTGGCGAACAGCCGACACCGGGACTCTGCGACTTCTTCTCGTTCCTGCACGAACACGACATCCCGTTCATCCTCGCCACCAACAACGCCAGCAAACGCCCAGAACGGTACATCGAGCGGCTGGCGCAGTGGGGAGTGGAAGTCTCCCCGGAGCGCATCCTTACATCCGCCCAGGCCGCCGCCGCCTACCTGACGACGGTCGCCGCGCCAGGCACGCCAGTCTACGTGATCGGCACGGAAGGGCTGCAGCACGCCCTCACCGAGCGCGGCTTCACCCTGACGGCGGAGGGGGCGCAGTACGTGCTTGTCGGTTGGGCGCCGGACATGGACTGGCAGAAACTGGCGATTGCGACCCGTCTCATCCGCGGCGGCGCTGGCTTCATCGGCACCAACCCGGATGTGACATTCCCTACCGAGGTGGGACTGGTTCCGGGGAATGGAGCCACTCTGGCCGCCCTGCAAGCCGCCACTGGCATCAGTCCGCTGGTCATCGGCAAGCCAGAACCGCACCTCTACCGCGAGGCGCTGCGGCGGATGGGAGCCACCCACGCCACCACCGCCGCCGTGGGAGACCGCCTGGACACCGACATTGCCGGCGCGAAGCGGATGGGGATGTTCACCATCCTGGTCCTTTCTGGTATCAGCACCCCCGAAGAACTGGCCACTTCACCCCTGCAACCCGACCTGGTCTGCGCGCACGTGGGGGACCTGGCGCAACGCTGGGAGGAGGCCCTGCGCCAGTGAGCAAAGCCCGCCTATCCCTCCTTTACGACCTTGACCTGCCCGCGCTGCACACGTTGATGGCAGACTGGGGGCAGCCGGACTACCGCGCCCGGCAGATCTGGGAATGGCTCTATGTCCATCTGGCTGACCATCTCGACCAGATGACCAACCTGCCGCTGGCCCTGCGCCAGAGGCTGGCCGAAGAGATGCCCCTCAGCGTTCCACAGGTCATCGCCAGTCAGACCTCGCCAGACGGACAGACCCGCAAGGACCTCCTGCGCCTGGCGGACGGCGAGACGGTGGAGACGGTGTTGATGCGCTACGAACACCGCCGTACCGCCTGCATCTCGACCCAGGTTGGCTGTCCCATCGGTTGCCTCTTCTGCGCCACGGGGCAGGCAGGATTTCGTCGCAACCTCAGCACGGGGGAGATCGTCGCCCAGGCACTGCATTTCGCCCGCGTGTTGCGTGCAGAAGGACAGCGCCTCTCCAATGTGGTGTTGATGGGCATGGGCGAGCCGCTGCTCAACGAGCAGGCTTCGATGGCCGCCATTGCCCGGATGTGCGACCCGACGGGCTTCAACCTGGGCCAGCGCCATATCACTCTGTCCACCGTGGGTGTCGTGCCAGGAATAGACCGGTTGGGCACGGGGGCGCAACAAAGTTGCACCCCCACGCTGGCGGTCTCATTACACGCCGCGACGGACGAGTTGCGCGACCGGCTGGTGCCGATCAACCGCCGTTACCCGCTGGACGCGCTCTTCGCCGCGTGCCACCGCTACGTCGCCCGCACCCGGCGGCGCATCAGTTTCGAGTGGGCGCTCATCGCCGGGGTGAACGATACGCCGCAGCAGGCGGAAGCCCTGGCCGCCCGCCTGGTGGGGCTCCTGGCCCACGTCAACCTCATCCCGCTCAACCCAACCCCCGGCTATGACGGACAGCCGCCCTCCCCCGCTGCCATTGCTGCCTTCACCGCCATCCTGGATCGGCGGCGAGTTCCTTACACCGTGCGCCTGCGGCGCGGAATCGAGATTCAGGCAGGCTGTGGACAACTGCGCCATCGCCATGGAGGAGAAAGCCTTTGATGACTACGCGAAAGTTCTGGCGGTTCGCCGCCCCTTTGGCGCTTCTTGTCTCCCTTCTGGCCTGTCAACTCCCCCTGCCCTTCCTTCGGCCCACCGCCACCCCCTCTCCCACTCCCACCATCAGCCCCACCCCCACTCCCGCACCAACCCCCACTCCCACCCCTGCCCCCGCCGACCTGCTCAGCCTGGGAGAAGAGGCCCTCGCCGTCAGTGACACGGAAGGGGCCATCCTGGCCTTCCAGTCGGCTCTCGCTGCCCCCGATGATGACGAAACCGCCGCGCAGGCGCTGGTCGGCCTGGGCCGCGCCTACCTGGCCGACGAGTCCTACCTGAGCGCCGCCGACACCTTCGGGCACTTCCTGGAACGGTTCCCCCAGGCCCCCCAGGCTCAATCGGTTCACTTCTGGCTCGCCGAGGCACTCGTCGGCGCAGGGGAGCCCCTGGCCGCCGCCGATCATTACCGCGCCTACCTGCAAGGGAATACCGTGATCACCGCCTACATCCAGGAGTGGCTTGGTGACGCCCTCCACGCCGCAGGTGCGTATGCCGACGCCGTCGCCGCCTACCAGGCCGCCGTGGACGCCGCGCCCGATCTCTCTTTCGAGGTCGGAATGCGCGAGAAGATGGCCCTCTCCTACGCCGCCTCAGGGGACTACGAGGGCGCGCTGGCGCAGTACGACGCCATCCTGAACCAGGCGCAGATCCCCGAGTACCGGGCGCGCATCGCCCACCAGAAGGCGCAGACCCTTATCCTGGCTGGTCGCACGGACGAAGGGTACGCTCTGCACCGCGAGATCGTCGAGACCTACCCCACCAGCGCGTGGGCTCACCCCTCGCTGGTCGTGCTGGTAGAGGCGGCTGTGCCAGTGGGAGACCTGATCCGCGGCATCGTGGACTACCACGCTGGGGCCTACGAGCCGGGCATCGCCGCGTTTGCCCGCTACATCGCTGCCCACCCCGACCACAACGGCGACCCACTCTACTACCTGGGCGCCTCCTATCTCGAGTTCGATGAGCCCGCTCAGGCCGAGTCAGCCTTCCGTGAACTGGCGGAGGGCTACCCGGACAACATCCACTGGGGGGATGGCTGGATGGGATGGGCTGCTGCGCTGGCTGCCCAGGGGGACACAGACGAAGCGGTGACCACTTACCGCGCCTTCGCCGCAGCCGCGCCCGGTCACGCCCGTGCGCCGGAGGCGTTGTGGTGCGCGGCACAATTGCTGGAGACCGCAGGCCGACGGGACGAGGCCGCCTACGCCTACGAGCAGGTCGCCTCCACCTACCCCTACTCCGACTACGCCGCCCCAGCGCTGCTGCGCGGCGGGCTACAACGCTACCTGCTGGGGACTGTGGACACTGCCGCCGCCGACTGGCAGCACCTGGGGACAGCCTACCCGGGCTCTCCCTACCAGGCCGCCGGGCTGCTGTGGCTGGGCAAGGCCCACCTGGCCGCCGGACAGGTGCCTTCGGCGACCGCCGCCTTCAGTCAGGCGGCAACGGTGGACCCCTACGGCTACTACGGGCTGCGCGCCGCCGATCTCCTGCGGGACCCGCTGGCAGACCCCTTCCCGCCTGCTGACTACCTCCCGCCGGACGATCCTGCCGAAGGACAGGCAGAGGCAGAGCAGTGGCTGGCCGACTGGCTCGGCCTTCCCTCGGCCGAGGGGATGGGTGAACTGGGCAACTCACTGCTGGAAGACCCCCGCCTGCAGCGCGGCCTGGAGTTGTGGAACCTGGGCCGGCTGGAGGAGGGCAAAGCCGAACTGGAAGCGTTGCGTTCGGAGACCGTCAACGACCCGCTGACCCAGTACCGCTTGGCGCTCCTGTTCCGCGACATCGGCCTCTACCGCTCCTCCATCCTGGCTGCCAGCAATCTGATCCGCCTCTCCCCTGCCGGCACGCCAGCCAATGCGCCTCCCTTCCTGGCCCGCCTGGCCTACCCTCTGGCTTACGAAGAACTGGTGCTCTCCGAAGCGCTGGATGAGGACTTGCCGCCACTCTTGCTCTTTGCACTCATTCGCCAGGAGAGCCTCTTCGAGGGCTTCGCCACCTCCACCGCCTACGCCCACGGGCTGATGCAGGTCATCCCCAGCACCGGGGCGGCCATCGCCGCGCAACTGGGCTGGCCGCCAGGGTATGAGAGCGAGGACCTCTACCGGCCGATCGTCAGCCTGCGCTTCGGCGCGTGGTACCTGGCGCGACAGCGAGATGCGTTTGGCGGGCGGTTGGATGTGGCGCTGGCCGCCTACAACGGAGGACCGGGCAACGCTTCAACGTGGCTGGCTGCGGCTGGCGACGACCCAGACCTGTTCCTCGAGATGGTCACCCTGGGGGAGACACGGCTCTATCTGCAGCGGGTGCGTGAGCACTACGCCATCTACACGCGGTTGTACTGAGACGCGGAGCGGCGGTAACAGGGCGATCCTCAGCCCGTGGTCCGCGGTCAATGGTCTGTGGTCGGCTTTACCATACCCGACAGATCAGCCCTTTGAGGTATGCCCCCTCCGGGAAGGTGAGCGCCACCGGGTGATCCGCCGCCTGCGCCAGGACGCCAACCACCTGCACGTCGCGCCGCGCATCCACCGCGGCGCCGAAGAGGATCTTCTGGAACAGGTCGGCGGAGACAGCCCCTGAGCAGGAGGTGGAGAAGAGCACCCCGCCGGGCCGCAGGAGGCGGAACCCCAGCAGGTTGATGTCCTTGTAGGCCCGCGCTGCCCGCGGCACGTCGGCGGCCGTGGGGGCGAATTTGGGCGGGTCCAGCACGATGACGTCGAAGGTGCGGCCCTGGTCCCGGTAGTCGCGCAGGACCTGGAAGAGGTTCCCCTCGACGAAGACGTGCTGCTCCGGCGCGAACCCGTTGAGGGAGAGGTTCCGCCGGGCTGCCGCCAGCGCCGGACCTGAGGAGTCCACGAAGGTCACCTGGGTCGCGCCGCCGCCAGCGGCGTACAGGCCGAAGCCGCCGCTGTAGCAGAAGCCGTCCAATACCTCTGCCCCGGCACAGAAGGGAGGCAGCCGGGCGCGGTTCTCCCGCTGGTCGAGATAGAAGCCGGTCTTCTGCCCGGCGCGCAGGTCTACCGCGAAGCAGCGGCCGTTCTCCAGTATCTCCAGTTCCTCCGGTGGCTCCTCGCCGCGCAGGGGACCGCTGCGCAGCGGCAGCCCCTCCTTCTCCCGCACGTCCACGTCGGAGCGCTCGAAGATGCCGCGCGGCGAGAGCAGGTCATCCAGCGCGGCCAGGATCTCCTCGCGATACCGCTCCGCCGAAAGCGCCAGAAACTGCACGACGAGGAACTCGCCGTACCGGTCCACGACCAGCCCCGGCAACCCATCCGACTCGGCGTGGGCCAGGCGATAGGCGGTGGTCGTGGGGTCAGCGGACAGGGCGACGCGGGCCGCGACGGCCCGCTCCAGCCGGCGACGCCACAGGCCGGCATCAACCGGCTCATCCGGATCCCAGGTCAGCAGACGCACGGCGATCTGTGAGCGGCGGTTCAGCACCCCTCGCGCCAGCCATTCACCATCGGCATCGCAGACCTCCACCACGTCCCCGTCTGCCAGATCCCCCTCTATCCGCGCCAGCGCGCCGGAGAAGACCCACGGATGGCGGCGAAGCACCGAACGGGCCCGGCCCTTCTTCAGGACGACCTGCCGCTTCATCGGGCCAGCAGGGCCATCAGCCCCGCCTCGTCGAGGAACGGCACGCCCAGTTCCTGGGCCTTGCGGTACTTCGTGCCGCCAGGCGCTTCGCCGACGACCAGGTAACTGGTGTTGCGACTGACGGAATCGGTGACCTTGCCGCCGTGGCTGGCGATCAGCGCGGCGATCTCTTCACGCGGGCGGGAGAGGGTGCCAGTGATGACGAAGGTCAGCCCGGCCAGCGGCCCCGTCCCCGCCGCCACCGGCGCGGCCTCAGACAGGCGGACGCCAGCGGCGCGCAGCTTCTCGATGATCTGTCGATGACGGGGGCGAGCGAACCAGTCAACGACCGCCTGAGCGATCCGTGGGCCGATGCCGGGGATGGCCTGCAACTCCTCAACGGAAGCCTTTGCCAGCGCATCCAGCGAGCCGAAGCGCTGCGCCAGCGTCTCCGCCACCACCCCGCCGACGTGCTGGATGCCCAGCGCGGTCAACAGGCGACTGAGCGGACGGGTCTTGCTGGCCGCGATGGCCGCCAGCAGGTTGTCGGCGCGCTTCTCGGCAAAACCCTCCAATCCCAGGAGGTCCTCTTTCTTCAGGAAATACAGGTCGCCCACATCCTGCACCAGCCCCTTCCCCACCAGCAGCGCAGCGACCTTCTCCCCCAGCGTCTCGATGTCCATCGCGCCGCGCGAGGCGAAATAGGCCACCCGTCGCACCCGCTGGGCGGGACAGGCAGCGTTGACGCAGTAGACCGCCACCTCCTCCGGGCTGCTCACCACCGGCTCGCCGCAGACCGGACAGCGGTCGGGTGGGACGTAGGGCCGCTCCGCGCCGCTGCGCAGGTCGGTCACCGGCCCGACAATCTGGGGGATGACCTCGCCTGCCCGCCGGACAATCACGCGGTCCCCCTCGCGGATGTCCCGCTCGGCGATGTAGTCGAAGTTGTGCAGTGTGGCCTTGCTCACCGTCACCCCGCCGATGGGCACAGGGTCGAGCACGGCGAAGGGGGCCAACGTGCCAGTGCGGCCGACGTTGACGCGGATCTCTCGCAGGGTGGTGACGGCCTCGCGGCCGGGGAACTTGTAGGCCAGCGCGCCGCGCGGCGTGCGGCCCACCACACCAAGCCGCTCAGCCACCTCCAGGTCGTTCACCTTAATGACCATCCCGTCCGCCTCGTAGGGCAGGGTGTCCCGCTGACGGGCCCAGCGTTCGCAGTAGGCCACCGCCCCATCCAGGTCGTCGAAGTGGGCGGCGTGTTCAGTGACTGGAAAGCCCAGCGCCCGCAGGTAGGTCAGCAGATCCCACTGGCGGGTGGGCGGAGCCGGATCGCCCTCCCATGCCACCACCTGATAGCAGAGGAGGCTCAGCGGCCGTTGCGCGGTGATGCGCGAGTCGAGCTGACGGAGGGAGCCCGCTGCGGCGTTGCGCGGGTTGGCGAAGGTCTTCTCCCCACGCTCCGCCTGCTGGCGGTTGAAGGCCTCGAAGTCACGCACGGTCATGAACGCCTCGCCGCGCACGACCAGCAGCGGCGGCGGGGCGGGACCGTCAGACTGCACCGGGATGCGCAGCGGCAGGCGGCGGATGGTGCGCAGGTTGGCGGTGATTTCCTCGCCCACCTCGCCGTCCCCACGGGTGGCCCCCAGCGTGAAGAGGCCATCCCGATAGTGCAGCACGACGCTCAACCCGTCAATCTTCGGCTCGACGACGTAGTCCAGACGCGTGGCAGGAGGCAGCAATCTGGCGATGCGCTCCCGCCAGGCACGGGCCTCGCCCTCGTTGTAGGCGTTCTCCAGGCTGAGGATCGGCGCCGGGTGGCGCACCTGGACAAAGGCCTCCGCCGGCGGTGCGCCGACGCGTTGCGTCGGCGAGTCGGGCGTGACCAGTTCCGGGTACTGCTCCTCAAGATCGCGCAGTTCCCGCAGCAGCGCGTCATACTGCGCATCGCTGATGACGGGGGAATCGAGCACATAGTAGCGGTAGTTGTGGAAGTTGATCTCTCGTCGCAGCGCCTCAACCCGCTGTCGCACAGTTTCTGGGATCATCGCAACGGACCCCTTCTCATCATCCGGCGGAGCAGCGCGCGCCACAGGATCCGGCGCAGCGCACTGCCGATCTGTCCCGCCAGGATGATGGCCACGAAGAATCCGATCAGCAACCCCACCGTCAGGCCCCCTGGGGCCACGCCGCCCAGCCTCTGGTCTAGCCCAGCGGCAAATACCCACCAGACGCCCAGGACGTACAGGACGATGCACGAGACGATGAAGAGACCGGTCAGCATGCTGACGACGCGGCCGATACAGGAACGCTCCAACACCTGACCGGCCTGCGCGAAGGCAACCTGCTCCCCCAGGCCTTTCGCGCCACGCCACAAGCGATTGAGACTCACAGCCCACCTCCCCAACAACAGGTCACTTCACCCCTGCACCCACTACCAATACCCCAACTACCAATCTACCAATGTACCAATACCCCAACTACCAATCTACCAATGTACCAATACCCCCCTTCACGGATGCTCCACAGGAGACAGATAATCCCCCACCGCCCAACCCTGTCGTGCCGGTTCCTCCGGGTCACGCACCAGCCACCAGACATAGCCGCCAGCCTGACGGGGGCCATCCAGGACGATGAACACGTCCCCTTCGTTGCCGATTCCCAACCGGGCGCTGTTGGCATCCGGCTCCTGGCGCAGGCTCACCCCCACCCCCTCCGTGCCGGTCACGCGCACGTAGCGGCCGATGGCCATATCCGGCGGGACGGTGGGAGTCGGCGACAGGGTGGGCACAGGGGTGAAGGTGGGCAACGGCGTCGGCGCCGGCGTGGCGGTCCAGATGATGGGCGTGGGACTGGGACCGGCGCTCGGCGGCCACAACCGCAGCGCGTAGGCCGCCCAGAGCGCGCAGGCCAGCGAGGCCAGCAGGAGCACCACCAACGCCAGCACCCAGATGTACGGCGGAATGGCAGACAGGTCACGGCGGAGATAGTCGCTGTTTCGCATATCGTGGATCGCGGATCGTCTATCGCATTTCGTGGATCGCCTGTCGTGGAGGGCAGACCGTGGCCGAAAAGAGTGCCGGCAGGCGATCGAAGCCCAGCATGGACATCGCCCGTGGGTTGGCCTGCCGGACGCGGGCCAGCGCTTCTTCGGGCGACAACCCGACATAACGGATCAGATAGCCGGCCAGCACCGCGCCGGTGCGGTCCTTCCCTTGACGACAGTGGACCAGCGTAGGACGCCCCGCCGCCAGCTCACCGGCGATGAAGTCTACCACTGCCAGCATACGCTGCGCCAGGCGACAGCGCAAGAAGGGCAGGAACGCCATCTGCCCCGGCAGATGGTCCTGGTAATGGCGGAACCCCGCAGCGCGAATGGCCTCCCCATCCACCTGTATCAGCGACACGATGGTGCGGAAGCCCATCGCCCACAGTTCGTCAAGGCTCCACTCGACCCAGTTCGGCCCGGGCCTGCCCGCTAACAGTCCGGGAATCAGCCAGTAGATCGGGTTCACGGCAGACATACTTCCAGACTCACCTCATCCAGATACATGACCGCCACATCGTCATCCGCATCGTTGCGCACGCTGAAGTGCAACCGGACCGTCTGGCCGGCGAACGCGCTCAGGTCCAGTTGCCGCGACACCCACGCCGCCAGGTTGTCCCTGGCCATGCTCAAGAAATGGGTCGTGCCGCTGCCGTCTACCAGCCAGACGTACTGCAAGTCGCCGTCGTCGCTGTTTTCAGAGACCGGGTAGACCCAATAGCGCAGGGTAGCCTGGCTGCCGGCGGGAAGTGTGACCGTCTGGGCCACCGAAGAGTAGAGGCTCCCCCTGAAGGATGCATTGACAGGGATGCCCACGCGCATGCTGCGCGCGCCGCTGTAGACCGGCGATGTGACATAGGCTGCAGGATAGGCCGTGCTGACGATCCACCACGCCTCATTGGTCTCGAAGCCGCCGTTCACTATCGCCTCGCTACAGGTTGGCGCCGGCGTACCGAATCCATTCGTGACCATCGGCAGGTGCACGAAACGAGAGGGGACGAAGAATGAGAACGTTGCCTGAGCCGGTGTGTCCTCGACGTGGCCCTGCAGGTCCCAGACGCGGGCGCGAGCGGTATACATCCCGACGTCCAGCGCGGAAGGCATGGGGAAGGACCAGAGGGCCGTCCCGGCCGCTGTCTGCCACTCCGTCGTCCCCCAGGCGGACCCGTTCCAGTACAGGTTGTCGGCGTGGCGGCGCAGGGAGACCTCTACCCGCTGTACCCCTGCCGTAGCCCAGGCGGTGCCGGAGAAGGGAGGAACTGCGATGTAGGCAGCCCCCTCCTGTGGCGTGGTGATCGCCGAGCGCATCTCTTGAACCGCGCAGTCATCCAGGAAGTCAAGGATGCGGCCCATCACAGCCTGCCGCTGGGCCGGCTCGATGGTCTCGAAGGGGAACCCGAAGTGGACCAGCCGCTGGCAGCCGTTCGCATACTGCACTGCCGCCGTGCCGCCCAGTCCGCCCTGGTAGGTCAGCGCTGCGGCCGCCCCACCCAAGGGGGTGAGTTGATCAGGGTAGTCCGGGTCGTACATCCCCGGAGCGTCGAAGCGGAAGGTCGGCAGACCGGCGAAAATGGAGCCAGCAGCCGGAGCCACCTGGTAGGTGCCGGCATCGTCGCCCGCATAGTCGGCGCGCAGCCAGCCGTTATAGAAGGCGCGGTCAGCGGCGCTGCCCAGATAGTCCAGGTCCCAGCCGATCTCCGCCCCGCTGATGAACAGCGCCCCTCCGCCAGACAGAAAGTTGGCCAGTAGCCCCTGCTCTGTGCTGTTCAGCGTCTCGTCCTGCACCGATTCCTCGCCCAGCAGCCAGTCCACCATGCCGTAACTGTTCAGGACCGGCACCCCGGCCTGTACCGCCTCGTTGCTGGCGCTATCGAAGGGGTAGTTGATCGTCGCGCCGTGCTGGATGACATAATCATACCGGTTCATGCGGTCCAGAAGCATCCGCATGTGGGTCTGACCCGTCGGCGCGTAGGTGTCCGGCACCAACATGGTGCGGTTGAGCCGGTCAAAGCCATTGACCAGCAGCAACGGCGGAGAGTCCGTCGCGCCGACGCGCACGGCCAGCGTCTCGGTGGGGAAGGACTCGCCGCCGGCGTTGGTCGCGGTGACGCGGATGAAGAGCAGTTGTCCCGGCGTCAGCCCGCTGAGGATGGCGGAGGTCGTCGCCACCGGCATCCCGTTCGACCAGCCCACGCCGTCCGTGCTGATGTAGACGCGGTAGCCGGTGGCCGGGTCGCCGGCCAGTCCCTGGCTGTCGTAGGGTGAGGCCTGCCAAGAGACCAGCACCTGTCCCGCGCCGAGGTTCTGCACGGCCAGGTGAGTGGGCGGTTCAGGCAGTTCCACCAGGTCCACACCGTCCCGCTGCTCGAAATAGTGAAGGATACCCTGGTAGACCGCCCGCGCCACCAGCCGTTCGAACTCCGGCTCTTTGAGCGCATCGGTGTCGCCGGGATGGTCGTGGTAGGCCACCTCGATGAGCGCACCGGGCATGCGCACGGTCGGGTCGCTGTCCCACAGCATGCGCAGTTCGCCCAGGTTCAGGGAGCGCTCGCCCAGGTCGGGCCAGGCGGAGTTCCAGCCGAGGCGCAGATCGCGGACGATCTCGGTGTGGATCGCGTGGCGTAGGGCAGCACTGCCCTCGGTGGCCGGGTAGGTCTCCCCGTTGTGGATGTAACTGACCGTGCCGCTGTAGTCGTACTGGTAGCCACTGTATCCGTTCGTGTGCCAGGAGATGTAGACGGCATCATCGCCGGTGCCGGCGTGCTCCCAGCGGGCGTACATGGGCCGGGCGACGACATCGTTGAAGTACGGCCAGTCATCGGGGTCCAACCCCTGCCGTTGAACGTAGTAGAAGGCAGCGGTCTCCCACCAGGGCTCATAGGGAGGCTGCGTAGCGGTGGTCTCGATGCCGTAGAGGCTGTCGAAGGTGCCGCCGCCCACGCGCACAGCGTCGGCAACCACCAGGCGGCCGGCGGTGGCGGAACGGTTGTCGAGCGTCACCCGCGCCCCCTCGGCGGCGCGGAAGCCGTAGGTGCCGATGTACCGCCAGGTGATGCCATGCTCGGTCTGGTCCACGGTGACCTCTGTCCGTCCGCCGGCATGATGGACGGTATAATGGGCATCCGCGGCGCGGTTGCTGCCCGGACGATACCAGACATAGACGGCGTACTGCCCATCGGCGGGCAGCGACAGCGTCCAGGTGGCGACTGCGGTGGCCGGTCCGGTGACCGTCGTCGCGGTGCGGTAGGTCTGTCCCCCTGGCTGCTCCAGGTCATAACCGGGCGTGGCCGTCGTCCACGAGCCGCTCTCGGCGTAGCCCGCGCCGTCGTTGTTGGCGATGACCGCCGTTTCGTTCATGTCCCGCTCGCGGGCCGGCCAGACCATCGCGCCGGCGTTCCAGAGATAGGTCAGCAGGTACTGGTTCACCGCCTCGGCGTTGTTGAAGTCCTCGATGATGGGGCCAACGTAAGGGGGATTGGGGTATGGCAGGCGTTGGGTACGCCATGCGGTGCCAGTCCACTCCCAACCATGTCCCGCGCTGACGTAGACGGTACGACCCGTGAGGCCACCAGCAGGCTGACCCTGGCCGAAGCCGGGGGGCTGGCCGGAGAGGGCGACCTCGCCCCCTTCCCGTGTTCTCCCTCCCTGCGGAAGAGAGGAGGTCTCCTTGCGCGGATCCGGGAGAGCGGGAAGGAAATCCGTGAGAGGGACAAAGGTGCCGGTGGCCGGATGACGGGCCTGCACGTGGAGGTCCCGCCAGCCGACCGGCTGCAGCGTCAGCGCCACCTGCTGGATGATGGTCTCGACGGCATCGGCGTCGAGCGTGGCGAGCGCCTCCGGCGGCACGTCCAGGCGGACGAACACGGTGTGGTCGGCACGCACTTCCAGGCTGGCGAGAGCCGTGCCCTGGGGGATGGCTGACCAGACACCCCGCGACCGTTCTTCGGCGGTGGGGCCGGCCAGGAGCGCCGCGAGCAGGCTGCGCGGGTTGGGGTCGCCGGAGATGCTCGTGGTCACCACCCGCCCCACCGCCGCCGGCCCGTGGTCGGACCAGAAGACGACAGGGGTGGGGGGATGGGGAGGAGAGTATGCTGCTGAAGAGAGGGGGACCAATAGGGCCACCAGCAACAGCCATCTCACATTCAAGCGGGCCCGAACGAAGAGGCTCATCTACTCCATCCCGCCTTCCCTAGTCGAGCAACGCCAGGCCTGCCAGGCCCAGAAGTGTGTTGAGGAAAGCTTTGAGTTCCCCACATTGGGACGCCGCTACTGTCAGATCCTGGTCTCGCAAGATCGCTGCCATTTCAACAGGTTTCACATACTTGCGAGGCGGCGTCGCAAGCCGATAGAGATCATCCAGTCGTCTGGACGGCGGGTGCTCCATGTTGACCGTTTCTGGATTGCCTCCGGGCCTGGCCCGCCGAACTCCCAAGCGCCTGCAAATCTCGTCCCAGTAGGGCAGGAGCCAGGCTTCCACTTCGTACTGAGCAGCATGAGGGTGGAACCGAGGTTCATTTCCTACCGCACAGCGCAGAAACTTCTTGGCCTCTTCGGCAGAAGCAAACTGCGGATACACATCAATCAACCCTACAACAGCCACTACCTGCGGATCTTTCAGCTCCAGCCGTACTCGACGAGAGAGTTTTTCCCGATTTAGGGACATCAGCTCTCTCGTCCGCAACGCCACCTTGGGCTTTCCTTCCGCTTCCGCCCGCTCGTCCAAAAAGGCCTTCAGTTTACTTCTCAGGGCCGATTCGGTCTTCCCCTCCACCAGTAGAACGATGATCACGGTCGGCCCCCCAAAGTCCCCATCAACCAGAGATCGCGCAATGTGTACTCCTCAAGCCACTCGTCCAGGTCCATATGATCTGCCCATGTGAGGGATGTACGCCCCTCGCTTTTATCCAGAACTAACACTTCCTCTGGCTGCAACCACCGCACCAGGTCAGGCGAATGCGTGGCAACCAGGACCTGGCTTCGCACTGCCGCGTCCTGCAGGAGACCGGCCAGTATCTTGATCAGTTCAGGATGAAGGCTTACCTCCGGTTCATCTATGAGCATCACGGGTGGTGGATCAGGCGCGAGCAACACCGTCACCAGCCAAAGGAACCGAAGCGTGCCCTCCGACAGCTGGTTAGGATAAAGAGGCTCGAGGACATGCCGGTCATGCCAAACCATCGTCACCTGACCTGCCCCTACTACCGGGAACTCCAGGCGTTCGAAGCCAGCAAACCCCACCCTCAGGACATCCTCAACCCGGCTATAGACATCCCGGTGAAGAGCACGCAGATTGTAGAGCGCCGAGAAGAAATCTTCGCCATTTGGTCCCGGACGCACAGCGGGAGTAAGCACCTGAGGCAACCGAACAACCGCACGCTGACTCACATCCAGAAAGCTATAGAGTCGAATCTTGGAGAGTGCATCTCGCAGGCTTGCGGGCTCCTCGTACAGACGAGGAGCCTGTGCCAATGCCAGCTCAAGCGAGTTGTATGCCCAGGTAGGATGTACCGGTGCAGAAGCATCAGGATCCGCATAGCGCACCTGATCATAGCGCCCCTCAATATAGCGGTACGGCCTATCAGCATGAGGGTCCCATTGCCATTCCAGACGCTCGAAAGAAATGGCATATCCAACACCGCGCGGGGTCAACTCAAAGCGATAGTACATTGGCTCCCGACTCCGCTCGCTCTCGACATCCACCTCCAGGTTGACTTTGAGGTACTCTGCTCCTCTGCCCACCTTGGACAGAATCGCTGACAACCCCCCCCACCCCTCGAGTGATTCGGCCAGCTTCTCCTGAGCCGCATTCCTCATGAGCAAGAAAACCTCCAACAGAGCCGTCTTGCCAGAACCATTAGGGCCGATCATCACGCCAAGCGGACGCAACGGCAATGAGACATCCACAAGACTACGATACCCTTCTATCTCAATCCTCTGAAACCTCATCAGTTCCTCCTCGACGCTTCCTGCCACGCCTGCCGATCGCCAGAGGGGTCAACCAGAGCTTCTTCCCGCCCACGCCAGCACCTCGTCCACGCTGCGGGTGTTGAGCACGTCCGCCGGGGTGGCCCAACCACGCCGGGCAGTGCCAACGCCGAAATGACGCAGGTCGAACCCCTCAACGCGATGGGCGTCGGAGTTGATCACCAACAAGACCCCCAAATCCACCGCCCGGCGCACCGCCACATCGTTCAGGTCGAGCCGCTGCGGATGGCAGTTGACCTCCAGAGCCTTCCCCATCTCCGCAGCCGTGTGCAGCACCGCCTCCAGGTCTACCTCTGACCCCTCCCGCTCGCCGATCAGGCGCCCGGTGGGATGAGCCAGGATGTCCACGTGGGGGTTGCGCAGCGCCGCCAACGCGCGCATGGTCACCTGCTCACGGCTCTGCCGCAGGCCACTGTGGATTGCCGCCACGACCAGGTCCAGTTCCGCCAGCGCCTCATCGGGCAAGTCGAGCGAGCCATCGGCGCGCACCTCCACCTCGACCCCGGCCAGCAGGCGGAAGGAGCCGCCCATCTGCCGGTTCACCGCCTCGATTTCCGCCCGCTGGCGGCGCAGGTCATCGGGGCCGACGCCGCGGGTGATCCCCAAGCCGTGGGAGTGATCGGTCACCAGCGCATACTTGAGGCCACGGGCGCGGGCAGCCTCCGCCATTTCCAGCAGCGTGTCACGCCCATCCGACCAGGTGGTGTGGAACTGCAGATCCCCCTGCAGGTCGTCCAGTTCCACCAGGTCCGGCAGACGCCCTTCCAGGGCTGCCTCGACCTCGCCGCGATCCTCGCGCAGTTCGGGCGAGATGAGCGGCAGGCCCAGGGCAGCGTAGACCTCCTCCTCAGTGGCACAGAGAATCTCCGTGCCGTCCTCCCGCTTCAGGGCGTACTCGCTCAGGGAGAGGCCGCGCTCCTGGGCCAGCGCGCGCAGATGGATGTTGTGCGCCTGGCTGCCGGTGAAGTACTGCAATGCCGTGCCCCACCGCTGAGGAGAAAGCACCCGCAAGTCAGCCTGCACGCCAGTACGGGTGCGGATTGAGGTCTTAGTCGGCCCACTCAGCAGCACCTCCGCCACCTGCGGCAGTTCGCGGAAGCGGGCCATCACCGCCTCTGGATCTTCCGCCGCAACCAGCAGGTCCAGATCGCCGACCGTCTCGCGCATTCGCCGCAGACTGCCAGCGGGGGCTACCTGCACCACGCCCGGCAGTTCACGCAGCGGGTTCAGGAGCGCCCAGGCCAGTTCCCAGGCCACACCCAGGTTGATGCGTCCACTGCGCCGCTTGAGCGCCTCGATGCCGGCCAGCACCTTCTCTTCGGAACGGGCGCCCATCCCCGGCAGGTCACGCAACTGACCAGCCCGCGCCGCCGCCTCCAGCGCCTCGATAGAGGTGATACCCCGTTCCTTCCAGAACAGCGCTGCCTTGCGCGGGCCGACATCGGGCACCTGGAGCAAGGCGACCACTCCCTCAGGCACCTGGGCCTTGAGTTTCTCGTACGCCTCCAGGCGGCCGGTGCGCATCAGTTCGTCAATCTTCTCCGCCAGGGTCGTGCCGATACCGGGGATGGTGTCTACCTCCCCGGCCCGCCAGACCTCCTCCAGCGGACGGCTCAGGGCGGCGATATTCTCGGCGGCACGGCGATAAGCATTGATGCGATGGATATTCTCGCCCTGGATGGCCAGGATATCGGCCATTGCGGCGAAAATGTCGGCGACCTGACGGTTGTCCATCTCTCCCCCATGACCATTATACTCACTGTTCCCGCGCTTGACAACGTCGGTTGGCTCGAGTATGATGGGCCGCGTGAACGCCTACCACGAGGTTGTCGGCAACCTACACGTACATACTCTCTACTCGGACGGAAGCGGCACGCACCGCGCAGTAGCAGAGGCCGCGGCGCAGGCGGGGCTCGACTTCGTCATCACGACCGACCACAACATATGGGTCGAAGGTGCGGAAGGTTACTACGCGAAGACATTGTTGCTGGTGGGGGAGGAAGTCCACCATGTCCGCCGCCTCCCGCCGTGCAACCACCTGCTGGTCTACGGCGCGGAGACGGAGATGTCCTGCCTTGCCGCCGACCCGCAGCGGCTGATTGACGAGGTCAACGGCCGCGGCGGCCTTTGCTTCCTGGCCCACCCCTTCGAGAAAGGCAGCCGCTTGGGCTCCAATCTCGGGCCCATCCCCTGGGCAGACTGGCAGGTGAGCGGCTATGTCGGCCTGGAGGTATGGAACACGATGTCGGAGTTCAAGGGACTGCTCCTCGGCCACCTCACGGCCCTCTTCTACGCACTGTCTCCCAGCCTGGCATTTCGCGGGCCGTTTCGCGCCACGTTGCGCCAGTGGGATCGTCTGCTCGGAGAAGGACGCCACGTGGCCGCCATCGGCGGGGCAGACGCTCATGCCACTACCTATCGAATGGGAAGCATACAGCGGGTGGTCTTCCCCTACGAAGCGTTATTCCGCTGGGTCAATACCCACCTGCTGCTAGAGCAACCTCTGAGCGGGGAACTGTCGGAGGACAAACGGCTCATCTACGAAGCGTTACGCGCCGGACGGACGTGGGCAGGATATGACCGGGCAGGCACGACGCGTGGCTTCACCTTCCGCGCCCACAGCGGCGCGCAGATGGCCACCCTGGGCGAGGAATTGCCGCGCGCCGG
>DAOTYX010000019.1:0-15420 GCA_034434635.1 Anaerolineae bacterium
GAAGAAGCCACCATCTGGATCGGCGGCCTGGACCGCCTGCACCGTTCGCGCGGCATCCTGCGGTGTTACGATTTCTCCGCCACGCCCTTCACCCCATCGGGGAAGAAAAGCACCGAAGCGGCCCTCTTCGGTTGGATCGTCAGCGATTTCGGCCTGAACGACGCCATCGAATCGGGCCTGGTCAAGACCCCGCGCGTGGTCGTGCGCGACGACGCCGTGCCGGACGCCAGGACCTACAAATCCCGTCTCTATCACCTCTACAACGACCCCGAAGTCAAAGACGACCTGAACCGCCGCGCCGAAGCCCACGAGCCGCTGCCCGACCTGGTGCTGAACGCTTACTACCTGCTCGGCTACGACTGGCGCGAGACGCTCAAAGCCTGGCAGGCTGCCGGTCACCCCACGCCGCCGGTGATGATCACCGTCTGCAACCGCACCGAGACCGCTGCCCGCGTCAAACATGCCTTCGACACGCGCCGCATTCACATCGAAGAACTCTGCGACCCGCAGCGCATCTTGCACATTGATTCCAAAGTGCTGGCCGAGGCCGAAGCAAAGGAAGAGACCCTCACCTCAACCCTCTCCCAAGGGGAGAGGGAGTTCGGTGAAGACGAAGCAGAAGCGGAGGAGGCAGCCGCCCTCGAACGTCAGTTGACCAAAACCGAACAGGCGGAACTGCTGCGCTGCATGGTGGACACGGTCGGCAAGGTTGGCCAGCCGGGCGAAAAGATGCAAAACATCATCTCGGTGGGGATGCTCTCCGAAGGCTGGGACGCCAAGACCGTCACCCACATCATGGGCCTGCGCGCCTTCACCAGTCAGTTGCTCTGCGAGCAGGTGGTCGGGCGTGGCCTGCGGCGCACTTCCTACGAGGTCAACCCCGAAACCGGCCTGTTCGAGCCGGAATACGTCAACATCTTTGGCGTGCCGTTCACCTTCCTGCCGCACGAAAGCACCGAAAGCGGTCCGCCGCCCCCGCCAAACCCCAAGATGCTGGTCGAGCCAGACCCGGCCAAAGCATGCTTCGAAATTCGCTGGCCGAACGTGGTGCGCATCGAGCGCCTCTTTCTGCCTATCCTGACGGTGGATTGGGCAAACGTGCCGCCGCTGGAACTGGACGCCGCCCAAACCGCCCAGGTGGCCGAACTGGCCCCCATCCTCGAAGGCAAGCCGGATGTGACCAAAGTCAGCCGCATCGAACTGGAACGGCTGGCGCAGGAATTCCGCACCCAGCGCATCATCTTCGAGACGGCGCGAGACGTGTTCGACCAGATGCAACACACCTGGAAAGGCAGCCGCGAAATCCTGCTGGCGCAGTTGGTGCGCGTTGTCGAAGAATTCATCCGCTCCGACCGCATCTTCATCAAACCACCGCTCTTCTACCAGGACGAACTGCGCCGGCGGCTCATCATCACGCTCAACATGTCGCGCGTCGTGCAGCATGTCTTCGACGCCGTGCGCCAGGAGAACACTGAGCGGCTGGAGCCGGTCTTCGACCACGAGCACCCCATCCGCTCCACGGGCGAGATGCGCCCCTGGTACACCGGCAAGCCGTGCGAGCGCACGAAAAAGTCGCACATCAACGTCTGCGTGTACGACAGCGCCTGGGAAGCCTCGGATGCCTTCCTGCTGGACGACAGCCCGGCCGTGGCCGCGTGGGTGAAAAACGACCATCTCGGCTTCGAAATCCCCTACCTCTACCAGGGCGTCATCCACAAATACCGTCCCGACTTTCTGGCGCGCCTGAGCGACGGCGAAATGCTCATTTTGGAGACCAAGGGGCAGGATACAGAACAGGATCAGGTCAAGCGCCGCTACCTGGACGAATGGGTACAGGCTGTGAATGCCCACGGTGGCTTTGGGCGGTGGTGTTGGGCAGTGGCCCGGAACCCTGGAGAGATTCTGGACCTGCTGCACGATGTCTGTGAAGGAGGCGTATGATGAGCACTGTAGACCAGCCGGGCAAGTTCTACCTCGGTCGCCTGTTTGACCTCAAGGCGGGCAGGGTCACCGACCAGCCGGTGATGTACCCCTCCCGGCATCTCACGACCCATGCCATCATCGTCGGGATGACCGGCTCCGGCAAGACCGGCCTGGGCATCGGCCTGCTGGAGGAGGCGCTGCTGCAGGGCATCCCCGTCCTGGCGGTGGACCCCAAAGGAGATCTGGCGAACCTGCTGCTCACCTTCCCCAACCTGGCGCCGGAGGACTTCGCCCCCTGGGTGGATCAGGACCAGGCACAGCGGGACGGAATGACCGTGGCGCAGGCGGCGGAACAGGCGGCCCGCCGCTGGCGGGAGGGACTGGCCCAGTGGGGCATCGGTCCGGAGCGCATCGCCCGCCTGCGCCAGTCGGTCGAGTTCACCATCTTCACCCCCGGCTCCGATGCCGGCACGCCGGTGAATGTCCTGTACCGCTTCAGACAGCCGGACTCCGAGAAGGAGACGGACAGCGACCTGCTGCGTGAGCGGGTCACGGACCTGGTGACCGCTCTCCTGGGCCTGGCCGGCCGGGAGACGGACCCGCTGCAGAGTTCTGAGCACGTCTTTCTCTCCCACCTGGTCGAACACGCCTGGCGCACGGGGCAGGCAATGGACATGTCCACGCTGATCCGTATGGTGCAGGATCCACCCCTCCGCCAGATCGGCGCCTTCGACCTGGAGAGTTTCCTGCCGCAGAAGGAGCGCATGGGGTTGGCCCGCGCCCTGAATAACATCTTCGCAGCCCCCGGTTTCGCCACCTGGCAGCAGGGGGTGCCGCTGGAGGTGGGGAGCCTGCTGCGTACTGAGGACGGACGCCCTCGCGCCAGCATCTTCTACCTGGCCCATCTGGGCGACGCCGAACGGGCTTTCTTCATCACCCTCTTGTTGGGGGCAGTGCGTGACTGGATGGCCGCGCAGTCGGGCACGTCGGACCTGCGGGCGATCCTGTACTTCGACGAGGTGTTCGGTTTCTTCCCGCCGCACCCCGCCAGTCCGCCTACCAAGGCTCCCCTGATGGCGCTGATCAAGCAGGGACGCGCTGCCGGCCTGGGCGTGGTGCTCTCCACCCAGAACCCCGCCGATCTGGACTACAAGGGGCTGACCAACGCCGGCACCTGGATCGTCGGCACGTTGCGCACCGATCGGGACAAGATGCGCGTGTTGGAGGGGCTGGAAGGGGCCATCTCCACCGCCGGGGCGGGGTTGGACCGCGCTGCTTTTGACCGGGCGTTGGGGTCGCTCAAGCCGCGTGTCTTCGTCTTGCACGACATCCAGACCGATGCGCCGGTCTTTTTCAACACCCGCTGGGCGATGTCCTACCTGCGCGGCCCGCTCACGCGGGCGCAGGTGCGGGAGTTGTGCGCGGCCGCCGGGCCGGCAGCGGCGCCTCGGCCAGAGGAACAGCCGGCCCCGTCTGCGGCTGCCCCTGCGGTTTCGCCGCCTCCTGCTGCTACCAGTCTCCCGCCCACTCTGCCGTCGAGTATCGCCCAGGTCTTCCTGCCGGCCAATGTCACCGCCGAGTGGGCGCTGCATCAGCACGAGCAACGCGCGGCGCAGAAGATGGCGGCCCGCACGCGGAGACTGGTCTACATGCCGCGTTTGCTGGCCTGGGGCACGGTCTATCTGAACGATGAGCGCAAGGGGTTGCGTCATCGGCAGGTGGTGGCGCGGCTGGTGGAGCCGCCGGCCCCGCCCGCGCCCACCGACTGGGACACGGGCGAGGTCCGTATCGCCCCCGACCAGTTGGCACATGCCCCGGTAGGGGAGGGGGAGTACCTGACCGTGCCCGCGCACCTGGCTCAGCCGGCCAACTACGATCGCTGGAGCAAAGCCTTCGCCGACCATCTCTACCGCGCTGGCCGTGTGACGCTGCTCTATAACCCCACTTTGAAGGTGTACGGTAAACCCGGCGAGAGCCGCCATGACTTCCGGGTCCGCTGCGAAGGAGAGGTCCGCGCCCGACGGGACGCGGAGGTTGACAAGGTAAGAGAGAAGTTCGACCGGCAGGCCCGCGTCCTGGACGAGCGGCGCAAGCGTGAGGAGCGGGAACTGGCCGCTGATCGGGAGGAACTGGCCGCCCGCAAGCGCGAGGAGGCGTTGGGTGGCGCGGAGTCGGTCTTCAACGTCCTGACCGGGCGACGCTCCTCCAGCATCATCACCTCCGCCAGTCGCCGCCGTCGCCTGACGCAGCAGGCCCAGGCGGACGTCACCGAGTCGGAGCAGGTGATCGCGGACCTGCAGCAACAATTGAAGGACCTGGCTGCCGAGCGGGATCGGGCGATCGAGGAGGTCAATGCCCGCTGGGCAGCGACTCTGGATGAGATCGAGGAGGCGGAATTGACCCCGCGTCGCACGGACGTGGTGGTGGACTTCTGTGGGCTGGCCTGGGTGCCGATGTGGGAGATCGAGGGGGCGGATGGGCAGCGGCTGACCCTTCCGGCCTACGAGCCGAGCGGCGATGAAGGTGCATCTGGCTAGCCTGGGTTGCCGTCTCAACCGCAGCGAGGTGGAGCGGATGGCGCGGCAGTTCGCCGCGGCGGGCCATACGGTGGTAGATGATCCACGCCAGGCAGATGTCTGTCTGGTCAACACCTGCGCCGTCACCGCCACCGCGGAGCGCAAGTCGCGCCACCTGCTGAGCGCGCTGCACCGCGCCAACCCGTCCGCCCGGCTGGCGGCGGTCGGTTGCTACGCCACACTGGCGCCCGATCGGCTCTCCGCCATGCCCGGGGTGGCCTGGGTGGTGTCCAACGCGGACAAAGAGCAGGCCGTGGCGACGGTGATGGCGGGAGAGCCGTCTGCCGCTGGCGGCGAACGGCCCAGGCTGCACACGCGCGCCTTCGTCAAAGTGCAGGATGGCTGTGACCGGCAGTGCGCCTATTGCGTGATTCCTGCCCTGCGCGGCGCGCCGCGCAGCCGCCCGTTCCAGGCGATCCTGGACGAGGTGCAGGCGCTGGTCGCGGAGGGCTACCAGGAGGCTGTGCTCAGCGGCGTCAACCTGGGGCTCTACGGGCGCGACCTGGGGCTGAAGCGAGGGCTGGCCGATCTGGTGGAGGCGCTGCTGGCGGAGACCGAACTGGCGCGCCTGCGGCTCTCCTCGCTGGAGCCGTGGGACCTGACGGGGGATCTGGTCGGCCTGTGGGCGGACCCGCGGCTGTGTCGTCAACTCCACCTGCCGCTGCAGTCGGGCTGTGACGAGACGCTGCAGCGGATGGGGCGCCTCATTGGCGCGGAGGAGTACGCCGCCCGTGTGGCGATGGTCCGCGCCGTGGCGCCGGACCTGGCGGTGACCACAGATGTCATCGTGGGTTTCCCGGGCGAGGATGAGCGGGCTTTTGTGGAAAGCCTCTCTTTCGTCGAGCGGATGGGCTTTGCGAAAGTGCACGTTTTCCCTTTCTCCCCCCGGCCGGGGACGCCGGCAGCGCGGATGGAGGGGGAGGTGCCAGCGAGCGTGCTGCGCGAGCGGGCGGCCCGGATGCGGGAGACGGGGGCGCGACTGGCCGGCGCGTTTCGACGCCGGTTCCTGGGTCGTGAAGTGATGGTATTGTGGGAGCAGCGAGGAAGTGACCGGCTGTGGCGGGGCCTGAGCGACAACGGCCTTCGCGTAGTCACGATGGTTGACGGGGACAGCCTGCACAACCGTATCACTTTAGCGCGGCCGGTGGCCGAACGTGGGGAGGAACTGATGGCCGAGGTGGTGGGATGAGCGACTGCGTCTTCTGCCGCATCGTGCGGGGTGAGGCCCCGGCGCGCCTGCTCTATCAGGATGACCTGGTGACTGCCTTCCACGACCTGCACCCACGGGCTCCCGTGCACGTCCTCATTGTGCCCAACCGGCACATCGTCGGCGTGGCGCAGGTGGAGGCGGAAGATGAGGCTGTGTTGGGCCGGCTCTTCACTGTGGCCCGGCGTCTGGCAGAGGAACTCCAGGTCACGGAGGGCTATCGGCTGGTGGTCAACAATGGCGCGCTGTCTGGTCAATCCGTCTTTCACCTGCATATGCACCTGCTGGGCGGGCGGCCTTTCCAGTGGCCTCCGGGGTAGGGAGGGGGGCGTTGGTCATTGGTCATTGGTACATTGGTACGTTGGTACATTGGTCATTGATTTCAAGATAACATTGCTTTGAGGAGGTACAACTATGCTTGTGCGAGATCGCATGACGCCGCAGCCGACAACCATCACTGCTGAGACGAACCTCAAAGACGCGCTGGAGCTGATCCGCAGCCGTCGTTTCCGCCACCTGCCGGTGGTTGACGACCAGGGCAGGTTGATCGGCATCACCACGGAGAAGGATCTGGTCTATGCCTCTCCTCGCTCGGACCTTTCCTTGAGCAACTTCGAGGTGACCTACCTTCTCTCGCGGATCACGGTGGGGCAGATCATGAAGCAGGACGTGATCACCGTCTCGCCCGATCTGCCAATTGAGGAGGCCGCGCGGGTGATGGTGGACCATCGCATCGGTTGCCTGCCGGTGGTGGAGGAAGGCAGGTTGATCGGCATCATCAGTGATACCGACATCTTCCGCGTCTTTGTGGAGGGGTTGGGCGGGGGACATCCCAGCCTGCGGGTCACGGTGGTCATCCCTGAGCAGGTGGGTAGCCTGGCCCGTGTGGTCAGCCGCATCTCTGCACTGGGAGCAAACATCCACTCTCTCGGTACCTTCTGGGCTTCACCGACCGAGCGTATCCTGGCGGTGCGGGTTGAGGGGGCCGACCGGCAGGCGTTGCTCGACGCCCTGCAGACGGACGGCGTCACGGTGCGTGACGTGTGGGAGCATCCGGACCGGCCTTGACAACCCTGCCTGCTCCCTATATAATGAGCCCGCCTGTTGTATCTGGATAGGGAGGAGGTGAGAACGCCTGTGACGCGCGTGGTCGCTGAGAACGGTGAGTCGGTAGAGTCTTTGCTGCGCCGCTTCAACAAGCGGGTTCAGTCGGACCGTATCCTCTCGGAGGTGCGGCGGCGACGGTTCTTCGAGAAGCCCAGCATCGTCCGCAAGCGAAAGAAGGCTGCCAAGCTGCGCAAGAGCCGCCGCACGACGATGAAGTCCCAGCAGAGGGCGGGCTAATCGAAGGTATGATCTCGAAAGCCGGGTTGCGGGCGCGTGAGACGCAACAGAGCCGGCGTAAGAGGGGCGGCCCGGACAGGTCGCCCCTAAGTTGTCCCTGGCGCTCTTCTCCCCTGTTTGTAGCGCAGGAATCAGATGGATACTCTGCGTGAGGTGGAGGGTGCTGCCCTCCCGCAGTCAGGGTTCCACCGCTGGTCGGTGAGGGGGCGTCTGCTGCTGGCCGCGCTGGTGCTGTTGGCCCTCTCCACGTACCTGCTCTCCTTCCCGCTCCTCTCCTCCGGCCGTCTGACGTTGGAGGAGGGAGACGTGGCCCCGCGGGACATCCGTTCCCCCTACCGCATCACCTACGAGAGCGCCATCCGCACCGAGGTGGAGCGGCAGCGGGCGGAGGCGGCGGTTGCCGCGGTGTATTCGCCGCCGGACCGCGAGCGGGCCAATCAGGCGCTGGAGCGCACCCGTCAGGTGTTGGACTTCCTGGTAGCCGTGCGGGCCGATCCATTCGCGACTGCCGCCCAGCGGCGGGCCTGGGTGTTGGCCGTGCCGGAACTCGCAGACCTCCCGCCGGCCCTGCTGGACGGCCTTTTTGCCCTGTCGGAGGAGTCCTGGAGCCGGGTACAGCTGGAGGTGCAGGCGGTCGTCGCGGAGATGATGCGTCGCGGGGTGCGGGACGGCGCGCTAGCCCAGGCGCGGCAGGAGGCGCAGTTGCTGGTGGGGGTGGACCTGACGACGGAGGAGGCGATGGTCACCACGGCGCTGGCTCAGCGGTTGATCGTGGCCAACTCCTTCTACGATGAGGCAGCGACCCAGGCGGCACGTCAACAGGCGCGCGAGGCGGTCCCTGTGGTGCTGCGTACCTTTGAGGCTGGCGAGGTGATCATCCGCGAGGGGCAACGGGTGCGGGCGGAGGACGTGGAGGCCCTGCAGCGATTGGGGTTGCAGCAACCCCGCACGCGCTGGAACGATGTGGCCGGCTATGGCCTGTTGGCGGCTGCAGGCATCGCCGTGCTCGGCCTGTCCCTCGCTGCTTTCCGGCCCGCCGTGCTCCTCGAGGGTCGTCAGACGCTGCTCCTGAGCCTGTTGCTGCTGCTCTTTCTGCTCATCGCGCGGTTGATGATCCCGGACCGCACGGTGTTGCGCTACCTTTTCCCTGGCCCTGCCCTGGCAGCGCTGGCTACCATCACATTGGGACTGCCGGTTGGGGTGGTAACCAGCCTTCTGATGGGGGTAGCCGCAGGTTTGATGGCTGCCAACTCGCTGGAGATGGCCGCCTACGTTGGCGCCGGTGGGTTGGTGGCGGCGCTGACGTTGCGTGGCGCTGACCGACCAGCAGCGCTGTTCCGCTCTGCGGTCTTTGTCGCCCTGGCGCAGGGAGCGGTGCTGTTGGGGTTCCGGATGAGCCTGGACCCGGCCGAGTTTATGCCGTTGGAAACGACGCTGGACCTGATGATGGCTGCGGTCGGCGCGGTGCTGTCGGCGAGCATTGCTCTGGGAGGGCTTTTCCTGATCGCGCCGCTGTTCGACATCGTCACGACCTTCCGGCTGGTTGAGCTCAGCCGCCCCGACCATCCGCTGCTTCAGCGGATGCTGCGCGAGGCGCCGGGCACATACCATCACTCGCTGATGGTGGCCAGTCTGGCGGAGCAGGCAGCGGAGAAGATCGGCGCCGATCCGTTGCTGGTGCGCGTGGGAGCCTACTATCACGACATCGGCAAGATGGTCCATCCGTACTTCTTCGGGGAGAACCAGATGGAGGGTGCCAATCCGCATGATCGGCTTGACCCCTATGACAGTGTGGCGGTGATCATCGGTCACGTGCGGGATGGGATAGAGTTGGCGCGGCGCTATCGTCTGCCGTCCCGCGTGCGGGCATTCATCCCCGAGCATCACGGCACCAATCGAGCCAGTTTCCAGTACGAGCGGGCGGTCGAACAGGCGGGCGATGCCAGCCGGGTCAACGAGGCCAGTTTTCGCCACAAAGGGCCGCGGCCCCGCAGTAAGGAGACCGCCCTGGTGATGCTGGCCGACAGCACCGAGGCCACGGTGCGTTCTGCTCGCCCCGCGACGCCCGATGAACTGGCCGAGGTCGTGCGCCGGGTCTTCGATCGGCTGGTGGCGGCCCATCAGCTGGACGAAGCACCCTTGACGATGCGCGAACTGGATGTCGTGCGCGAGACGTTCGTGTCGGCGCTGAAGGGAGCCTACCACCCGCGTGTCCGCTACCCGGAGCCGTTGGTCCCGCCGACCGTCGGCGAAGCCATGACGGGGACAAAGCCGGAGCAGACCCGGGGAAAAGCCTGACCGTGGAGTGTGAGGATGGAGGAGAGTGCCGGGATTGAGGTGCGTGTGGACGGCGACTGGCCTGCCGATGTCGCTGTGCTCATGCACACCGTGTCGGCGGTGCTGGCCCATCAGGGGATTTCGGCCGCTCAGGCGGCGGTCGTCATCACGGGAGACGAGTTGCTGCATGACCTGAACCGCCGCTATCGCGGTGTGGACGCCCCTACCGATGTTCTGGCCTTCCCCGATGACGAGCGAGGGCCCTTCGGCGGCCAGCCGCGCTACCTGGGGGATGTCCTGATCTCCTACCCGCGAGCCGAGGAGCAGGCGGCAGCCGCCGGTCACTCCACTCTCGCCGAACTGCAACTGCTGGTGGTCCATGGCCTGCTGCACCTGCTGGGGTATGACGACGAGGAGGAGAACGAACGGGCGCGGATGTGGGCGGCGCAGGAGGAGATCCTCGACGGGCTGGGCGTGCAGGTCAGCCTGCCGGAGTGAGGGGGCACTGTGCGCAGTCGCAACCTGCTGGAGAGTTTCCGCTACGCCTTTGCTGGCCTGCGTTACGCCCTGCGTACCCAGCGTAACACGCGCATCCACCTGATCATCGCCGGCCTGGTCGTCCTGGTGGGGTTATGGCTCGGCCTGTCGGCAGTACAATGGGCGCTCCTGGCGCTGACCATCGGTCTGGTGTTGGTGGGCGAGATGCTCAACACCGTGGCTGAGACGCTGGTGGACATGATCAGCCCGGGTTACCATCCCCTGGCGAAGGTGGTGAAGGACGTCACCGCCGGAGCGGTCTTGTTGACGGCTATCTTCGCCGTGGTGATCGGCTTACTCATCCTGGGGCCGCCACTGTGGGAGCGGCTGTTCGGGCATTGAGGGCTGACCACAAACTTGAAGTCTGACCATCATCGAGAGCGGCATGGAAAACCAAACACCTGTCTATCTGACATCTGCCGGCATTGCCCGGCTACGAGAAGAACTGGACGAACTGGTCAACGCGAGACGGCCCGCGTTGGCGGAACGGCTGCGCCAGGCGATCCAGCAGGGTGACCTGTGGGAGAATGCGGACTACGCGGCGGCGAAGGAGGAGCAGGCTTTTCTGGAGGGGCGCATCCAGCAGATCGAGACGATGTTGCACAATGCCGTGCTCATCGAGGAGAATGGCCCGACAGGAGAGGTTCGCCTGGGCAGCCGCGTGACGGTCGTCGAGGAGGGGTATGACGACCCCGAGGTGTTCCAGTTGGTCGGTCCGGCGGAGGCGGATCCCGGTCAGGGCCGTATTTCCTATGAATCTCCGCTGGGACAGGCGCTGTTGAACCATCGCCCGGGTGAGCGGGTGCGCGTCCAGGCGCCAGCGGGCGAGACGGTCTTCCGGATCGTGGCCATTGAGTGAGATGACTGCCCCTCAACCCCAGACGGCTCTCGAAGCGCTCCAGGCGGCGATGCGCGCCTGTCGCCGCTGCGTTGATGCGGGCTACCCCATCGTGCCTGGCGCTGTCTTCTCCGGCCCAGTCACAGCGCGGGTGATGGTTGTGGGCCAGGCCCCTGGTGTGACGGAGTCCCAGGCGGGGCGTCCGTTCAACGGCCCTGCTGGCCGACGGCTCTTCCGCTGGCTGGCGGAGGCGGGGTGGGAGGAGGAGAACTTCCGGGCGACGCAGTATCTGACCGCAGTGACCCGTTGCTATCCAGGCCATGCCGCCGGCAACAAAGGGGATCGTGTCCCTTCGCAGGCCGAACAGGCGCTCTGCGCTCCGTTCCTGGAGGAGGAACTGGCCCTCATCCGACCGCGAGTGCTCGTCCTGGTGGGGAACCTGGCGACCCGTCGTTTTCTCGGGCCGCGACGGCTGGAGGAGGTGGTAGGAGAGGCGATCGAAGTTGACGGGCGGTGGGTGGTTCCGCTGCCGCACCCCAGCGGTGCCAGCCTGTGGCTCAACCAGCCTCAGCACCAGGATCGACTGGCGCGGGCGCTGGCGCACCTGCGGCGACTCACGGCGGGCGCGGCTTTTTGACAGCGAGTCTGCTTTTTGCTAGAATGCCTGTCAGGCGCTGAAGTGGCAGGTGACGATCACCTGCCCTGGTCTTTCCAAACTTACAGGAGGACAACGATGGTTCCGAAACTGTTCATCCCTGGGCCGACTCACGTGCGCGACGAAATCCTGCAGGCGCAGGCCGCGCCGATGATCGGCCACCGCACCGCTGACTACTCCGAACTGCAACTGGCGGTGATCCCCAAACTGCAGCAGATGCTCTACACTCAGCAGCGGGTCTATCTCTACGCCTGCTCCTCCACCGGCATGATGGAGGGCTCGGTACGGCAGGCTTCGACGCGACGGGTGGTCAACTTCGTCAATGGGGAGTTCTCCAACCGCTGGCACGAGATCACCGTCGCCAACGGTGTCCCCTGCGACAAGGTGGAGGTGCCCGCTGGTCAGGCGATCACGCCGGAGGTGGTGGACCAGGCGCTCGGCAAGGGGGATTATGATGCCCTCACCGTGGTGATGAACGAGACCTCCACTGGCGTGATGAGCCCGGTCAAGGAGATCGCCGCTCTCGTTCATCAGAAATACCCCGACGTGCTGATCCTGGTAGATGCCGTGAGCTGCATGGCTGGCGTGAAGATCGAGTTCGACGCCTGGGGGTTGGATGTCTGTCTGGCGGGCGTGCAGAAGTGTTTCGCCCTGCCGCCGGGGTTGACCGTCTGCGCCGTGAGCGACCGGGCACGCGAGCGGGCCACCCAGGTGAAAAACCCCGGCCTCTACTTCGCCTACTCGCAGATGGACAAGCGGTACGAAAAAGGCCAGACCCCGGCCACACCGGCGATCAGCCTGATCCAGGCGCTCAACCGGCAGATGGACGACATCCTGGCGGAGGGGTTGGAGAACCGCTGGCAGCGGCACAAGGACATGGCCGCCATCGTCCAGGATTGGGCGCGTCGCAACTTCGCTCTCTACTCCGACGAGCGCTACCTCTCACTGACGGTGACCAACATCACCAACACGCGCGGCATCAGCGTGGACGGCCTGATCAAGGAACTGCGCCAGCGCGGTGCGCTCATCTCCAACGGCTACGGTCCGCTGAAGGAGAAGTGCTTCCGCATTGCCCACATGGGCGACCTCACCGTGGACGACATCCGCTGGCTGCTGGGGCAGATTGACGACATTCTGGGATTTGTGAGGAGGCAGGAATGAAACTGCTGGTGTGCGATCCAATGGACCCCGAAGCGGTCGCTGCGATGCGCGACGCGGGGATCAAAGTGGACGTGCGGGACACAATCATACCGGAGGAACTGGAGAAGGCGATCGCCGACTATGAGGCCATCGTCGTGCGCAGCCGCACAAAGGTGCGCGCTCCGCTGATAGACAAGGCCACCCGCCTCAGGCTGATCATCCGCGGCGGGGTGGGGTTGGACAACATTGACGCCGACTACGCGCGGAGCAAGGGTATCACGGTCGCCAATACCCCCCGCGCCAACTCGAACGCTGTGGCTGAACTGGTCATCGGGCTGATGTTCGCCCTGGCCCGCCGCATCCCCTACGCCGATACCACGATGAAGGCTGGCCGGTGGGAGAAGAAGACGCTCGAGGGGAGCGAACTGGCGGGGAAGACGCTCGGCGTCGTCGGCTGCGGGCGCATCGGCTGCCTGGTGGGCCACAAGGCGGCTGCGTTGGGGATGGAGGTGCTGGGCTGCGACGTCTGCATCACCGAAGACCAGGCCGGCATCCAGATGATGCCCCTCGAGGATCTGCTGCCCCGTTCCGACTACGTCTCTCTGCACGTGGCCCTGACGCCAGAAACGCGGGGCATGATCGGCGCGCCGCAGTTCGCGATGATGAAATCCGGTGTGTACCTCATCAATGCAGCCCGTGGCGGTGTGGTGGATGAGGCGGCGCTCTACGATGCCCTCGTCAGCGGGAAGGTGGCCGGGGCGGCGCTGGACGTCTTCTCCGAGGAACCGCCGCAGAGTGACGCGCTGCAACGGCTGATCCAGTTGCCCCAGGTCATCGCCACCCCCCACATCGGGGCGGCGACCGCCGAAGCGCTGGCCCGCGTCGGCGGCGAGGTGGCCCAGATCGCCATCGAGTTCGCCCGTCGCGGGTAGGGTTGAGGAGTTACCTGGAGGTATGTATGGCCACGATCCGGCCCTTCTGTGGGTTACGCTACAACCTGGGGCGCGTAGGGGACCTGTCAGCGGTCATCACCCAACCCTATGACCGCATTCATGAGGCGGAGCAGGAACGGTACTACGCCCTGAGTCCCTACAACTTCTGTCGCATCATCCTGGGGAAGAAGACCGCCCAGGAGAATGAGCAGGACAACGTCTACACCCGGGCTCGCTGCTACGCCCAGACCTGGCTGGCGGAGGGTGTGCTGGTGCGGGAGGCGCAGCCTGCCCTCTACGTGCTGGAGCAGACCTTTGCCACGCCTGACGGGCGTACACATACCCGCCGTGGCCTGACCGCGGCCCTGCTGCTGACTCGCTTCGATGAGGGTGTCATCCTGCCCCATGAGCGCACCCTGAGCGGCCCCAAGGTTGACCGGCTCAACCTGACCCGCGCCACACAGGTGGCCTGGGAGCACATCTTCATCCTGTACCCTGACGAGGGCAACCGCGTCAACGCGCTCCTTGACCCCTACCTGGCTGCCCATCCCCCGTTGACCGTCCGCGAACAGGTGATCGAGAGCGCAGTGGAGCAGCGTTTCTGGGTCGTCAGCGACGCGGCGCTGATCGCCGCCGTGGTGGAGGAGATGGCCCCCAAGCGCAACCTGATCATCGCCGACGGCCACCACCGTTATGAGACGGCGCTCAACTACCGCGATGAGATGCGCCAACAGCATCCCGACGCTCCCGCCGACGCTGGCTTCAACTTCACCCAGGTCACGCTGGTCAGCATGAGCGACCCCGGCCTGGTGATCCTGCCCACCCATCGCCTGATCCATTCCTACCGGAAGATGGGGGCGCGAGAGGCGCTGGAGCAGGCACGGGAGTACTTCGACGTCGAACCGGTCGCCGATCGGGCGGCGCTGGAACGGGCGCTGGCGGCGGCGACGCCGGAGCACCCTCGCTTCGGTTTCTATGACGGCGGCCACGTGGTGCTGACGCTGCGCGACCCGGCGGTGTTGGCCCGCCTGCTGCCGGAGCGCGCCCCGGACTGGCGGCTGCTGGACGTGGCGGTGCTGCACGAACTGTTCATCGAGCGCGTGCTGGGCATTGACAAGGGGGCGGTTGAGCGGAAGGAGAACCTGGATTATCTGCGCGACCCTGCACCGGGCTTCGCCGCGGTAGACCGGGGAGAGGCGCAGTTCCTGCTGCTGGTCAACCCGACGCGGATGGAACAGGTACGCGCCTGCACTGCCGCAGGCGAGAAGATGCCGCAGAAATCAACCGACTTCTACCCGAAGGTGATCAGCGGGCTGGTGATGATGGCGATAGGGCCGCAGGAACGGCTGTAGACCAACCACGCAACACGGAACACGCAACACGCAACACGGACTACGTCTCCCGTGTTGCGTGTTCCATCCCATAGACTTGTGGATTGGCACAGTACGGCAGCCGCTCCCCCCGCAGGCCGGCGAGCAGGTTTTCCGCCGCCATCCTCGCCATACGATCACGCGCAGCGCTGGTGGCGCTGCCGATGTGCGGGACGACGATGCAGTTGGGCAGCGTCAGCAAGGGATGGTCCGCGGGCAGCGGCTCCGGGTCGGTCACGTCGAGCGCCGCTGCGGCGATCTGTCCTTCGCGTAGTGACTGGTAGAGGGCCACGGTGTCCACGATGGGGCCGCGGGCGGTGTTGATCAGCACCGCCGTCGGCTTCATCTGCCGCAGCGCGGCTGCCCCGATCAGGTGGCGAGTGGCGGCGGTCAGCGGGCAATGCAGGCTGACGAAGTCGGCCTGGGCCAGCAACGCTTCCAGCGTGACGCACTCCAGCCCCAACTCCGCCTCCAGTTCGGGGTGGCAGACCGGATCACTGTAGAGCACGCGCATCTGAAAGCCCCGCGCCCGTCGCGCCACCGCCGCCCCGATCCGCCCCAGTCCGACGATGCCCAGCGTCGCTCCCCAGACCTCAGCGCCCAGGAAGCCCAACGGTTCCC
>DAOTYX010000020.1:0-23635 GCA_034434635.1 Anaerolineae bacterium
CGACTGGCGCACGACGCAGGTGTTGAGCACCACGACGTCCGCCTCTTCAGCGCGCGCGGCGGGGGCATACCCCAGCCGTTCCAGCGCCGCCGCCAACCGCCGCGAGTCGGCCTCGTTCATCTGACAGCCGATGGTCCAGATGTGGTATCGCACAGACCCGATTCTAACCCACCCTGGGCAGGCGTCAAGGCGGGTCTGGCACGCCCCGCCCGCGATCCTCGCCGTGTGCGGCGTCGCCTTGAGAGAACCCCATCCTGTGCTATAATGCGGAACCACCCGACCGTGCGGAACGTCATGAAGACAGCCACTCTGACGAGGAGGTGTGGGCCGATGCGTCTCGTGTGCGGCCTTCTGGCCGCAGTCATCCTGCTGACCGGCACAGGAGCCATCGTCTCCGCCCAGGAAGAGCCGGTGACGATGTCCATCTCCCCAGGCTTCGATGGCTACTGCTCGCAGCCCGGCTGGTGTCCCGTGCGCGTGCTGCTCTCCAACGAAGGGGCCGACCTGAGCGGCGAGTTGCGCATCCTTATCCCCACCATAGACAGTACTCGCCCTGTGGCCACGTTTTCTTACCCCGTGGTGCTGCCCGCCCACTCGCGCAAGGCCTTCACGCTCCTTCTCCCCGTCCCTCTGGAGGGGGCCCGCTTCAACGTGCAACTGGTGGCCGAGGGGCAGATCGTGACCTCGCAACGGGCTGCGCTCCGTTACCTGGACAAGGTACAATACCTGTATGGTGTCGTCAGCCGCGACGGTTCGGCGCTCAACTTCCTCGGCGACGTCACCCCCGCCTCTGGCCGGATCACCGTCGCTCATCTGGAACTGGAGGCCCTGCCGTCCGACCCGTTGGGCTGGGAAGGGTTGGATGCGCTGGTGCTCAACGACGTGGACACTTCGACGCTGACCGCCGGGCAGCAAGAGGCCCTGCGGCTGTGGCTGGAGCACGGGGGACACCTGATCGTCGGCGGCGGCGCGAACGGACCCACCACCGCGGCTGGCGTGGCCGCGCTGCTGCCGGTCACGGTCCACGGCATTCAGGCCCTCGACCGGTTGAGTGGATTGGGCGCTCTCCTTGACGCCCCACTTGCCGCGGGCCCCTATCCTGTTGTCGCCGCCACGCTCGGCCAGGGAGAAGCGCTTGCGGAGCAGGGGGGGATAACCCTGCTGGCCCGCCGTTCGGTGGGCGCGGGCACGGTGGATTTCGCGGCCTGGGATATCGGGGTCAACCCCTTCGCCGATGAAGACGACCAGGCCGCCCTGTGGCAATCTATCATCGGGGCATCCCCCTCGCCCCCGTTGCCGCCGACCCTCGAGGAGCCCTTCAGCATCCGGGAGGCGGTCAACTCCATCCCCGAACTGCAACCCCCCTCTGTCCTCCACATCCTGGCCTTCATGCTGGGTTACACCCTGCTGGTGGGGCCGGTCAATTACCTGGTGCTGCGCTGGCTCAAGCGCCGCGAACTGGCCTGGCTGACCATCCCCCTGCTGGTTGTGCTCTTCACCGCCATCGCTTACCTGGTCGGTCTGCAGGTGCGTGGCCTCTCTGTCACCCTGCATCGCCTGGCGGTCGTCTATGTGCCGCGGGGAGCGGAATCGGGCCGGGTGACCGAACTGGTTGGCCTCTTCTCCCCCGGCCGTACCCGCTATGATGTCACCGTGACCGGCGGCGCCCGCCATGTGCCTGACTACTACGGCAGCCCCACGCCGCGGATGCGCATCGTAGAGGAGGGCGAAGTGTGGCGGGTGGAGGACCTGCAGGTGGATGTGGGCGGCCTCGCCCCCTTTGTGGCCGAAGGGTACGTGGAGGTAGACCCCCCCATCGCTGACCTGCATCTGGAGCAGGGCAGCGGCAACACGGTGCACCTGCGAGGGACGGTGCGTAACGGCTCGCTCCCGCTGACCGATGCCCTGTTGCTCGTCGGCCAGACCGAGCAACGGTTGGGCGACCTGGCTCCCGGTCAGCAAGTCAGTATCTCGCTTCGCCTGAGCAGCCTGCCATCTGCGTCAGGGTACCCCTACTCCTACCCCGCTGCCCTGCCGGACCGCATCATGGGGCCAGGGGATTACTGGAGCAACCGGGACACCTATCGGCGCTACCAGCTGCTGACGGCGCTCTTCCCCTACGGCCAGACCCGTCTGACCACCGGCGTCTACCTGATCGGCTGGAGCGCGGAGGCTCCGCTGGAGATCGAGGTGAACAGCCAATCTACCCGTCTCTCCCAACTGGCCCTGTACATCTTCGACCTGCCGGTAGCGCCAATGGCCACTGCCACTCGTGCAACCATCCCACCAGCGCTGGCGCCATGCCAGGTCGACAGCAGCGGCGGCTACACCACCCCTGCAGACCCCTATCTGTACCTGACTTTCGGCATGCCGACGATAGTCGTCTGTACCGTCATGCCGCAGGCGATGGTACAGCGGGTCGAGCGGCTGGTCGTGACCCTGCCGAACACCGCCAGCAATCCCTCCCCGCCGCCAGACCTGTCGTTGTGGAACTGGCGGAGCCAGTCGTGGGACCGGCTGACACTACAGTGGGGCAGCAACGCCATCGCCAACCCCGCCGCCTACGTGCATCCGCAGGGCAGCGTGCGCATGCGGGTAACCGCTGCCGGGGGACAATCCACGGTCATGGAGATGCCCGCCATCACCATCCAGGGGGAACGCTGATGGCCGCCATCATTGAGACACGCGGGTTGACCAAGCGGTACGGGCAACGGACGGCGCTGACCGACCTCGATCTGGTGGTCGAAGAGGGGGCCGTTTTCGGCTTCGTCGGCCCCAACGGCGCCGGCAAGACGACCACGATGCGCATCCTGGCCACGCTTCTACGCCCGACGGCGGGCGAGGCATGGGTGGGGGGTCACTCGGTACAGAGGGAGCGTCGCCAGGTGCGCCGGATGATCGGCTACATGCCGGATTTCTTCGGCGTGTATGGCGATATGACGGTCTGGGAGTACCTGGACTTCTTCGCTGCCTGTTACGAGATCCCCGCCGCGACCCGTCGCGCCCTCACCGACGACCTGCTGGAACTGGTCGAACTGAGCCATCGGCGCGACGACTTTGTTGACGGCCTCTCGCGAGGGATGAAACAGCGGCTGTGCCTGGCCCGCGCCCTGGCTCACGACCCGCGCCTGCTGATCCTCGACGAGCCCGCCTCGGGGTTGGACCCGCGGGCGCGGGTGGAGATGCGCGAACTGCTGCGCGAACTGCACGCGATGGGCAAGACCATCCTGGTTTCCTCGCACATCCTGGCCGAGATTCAGGAGATCTGCACCCACGTCGGCATCATCGAGGCCGGGCGGCTCGTCGCCGCGGGCACGATGGAGGAGATGCAGGAGCGCATCCGTCCCCATCGCATCGTGCACATTGGCCTGCTGCGGGGAGTGGAGGAGGTGCAAGCCTGGCTGGCCGCACGGCCCGGCGTGCTCGGCGTGACCCTGAACGAAAAGGATGACCACACCCTGGAAGTGGACTTCGCCGATGGGGAAGAGGCGCTGGCCGGGCTGCTGGCCGCGCTGATCGGTGCGGGCTTCCCCGTCGTGCGCTTCCACGAGGAGACGGGCAACCTGGAGGAGGTCTTCATGCGGCTGACGCGGGGGGTGGTGACCTGACACAGATGGAGCGCGGGCGCTCCGCGAGACGGACAGGAGACAACAGCATGGCGAGCGAAGCGATGACCAGGCTACGGCGACAGCGGGAGCACAACCCCGTCCTGTTGAAGGAACTGCGCGGGCGCATGCGCGGCGCACGCGCTTTCATTGTGCTGACGATCTACCTGCTGCTGCTCACCTGCTTTGCCAGCCTCATCTACTACTTCTACGGTCAGACCAGCAGTATGCCCGGCGGAGGCGTGACGTTAGCCCAGGCGGGCACGACGCTTTTCTCCTGCATCGTGCTGATCGAACTGTTTCTGGTCGCCTTCATCACCCCGGCCTTCACCGCCGGGGCGATCACCGGCGAACGGGAACGTCAGACCTATGAACTGCTGCGCACGACGCTCCTGTCTGCCCGACGTCTGGTGCTGGGTAAGCTCACCGCTGCGTTGACCTACGTGGGCCTGCTCATCCTGGCCGCCATCCCGCTGGAGGGATTGGCCTTCATGCTGGGCGGGGTGGTCGTGGAGGAACTGCTGCTGGCCCTGCTCATCCTGGTGGTCACTGCCATTGCCTTTGGCACCCTGGGACTCTTCTTATCGGCCCACCTCCGCTCCACCATCGCCGCCACCGTCTTC
Source organism: Anaerolineae bacterium (assembly GCA_034434635.1). Taxonomy (GTDB): domain Bacteria; phylum Chloroflexota; class Anaerolineae; order B4-G1; family DUEL01; genus DAOTYX01. The sequence continues at coordinate 4,229 of DAOTYX010000020.1, forward strand.
TCCTACGCCACTGTCATACTGGTGAGCATCGGTGTGCCGGTGATGATCCTCTTCCCGCTGTCGCTCTTCGGTTCAAGTTTCCTCTTCGGCGGTTCGTCCCCCGCGCCGCCGCCGCTCGTACAGGCCTTGCTGATCTACCTCGGCTACGGGATCGGCAATCTCAGCCCCATCGTTGCCGCCATCGCCACCAAACTGATCCTGGTCAACGAGAGCTCCATCTGGGGTTTCTGGATGCCTCTTTACAGCACTTCCGGCGTCGCTCTGCCCACGCGCATCCCTCTCCCTTCGGGCTGGATCATCTACACCGTCCTCTACCTCGCCCTCTCTTTCCTGTTGTTGGCGTTGACCATCCACCGCGTGCGCCGCCAGGAGACAAGATGACCCAGGGGGCCATCGGAGGTCAGGCGCAGAAGACGCCTGTCCATAGGATGACGATGGAACCAGATCTCAACCCTCAAGGGACGCGCCTCAACACCCTCCGGGCCACGCTGCGCCGGTGGGGGCGATGGTTGAGTACCGTCGAGGGGCCAGCGTGGGGAGCCTGGGGGCTGACGGCGGGGCTGGCCCTGGCGCTGGCGCTGGCGCTGCTCTCCCGCCTGGCTCCCCTGTGGATGGCCGAGACGCTGGCCCTCCTGACGGTCGCGCTGGCCATGGGCAGCGCAGCAGTGGGACTGGTCGCCCCGTGGCTGCGCCCCCTTCCCCTGCCGCGCCTGGCGCGCATCTTCGACCGGCGTCTGGCCCTGGCCGAGCGGCTGACGACAGCGTGGGAACTGGCCGCCGGTCGCCTGCACACCAGCCCGGCGCTGGTTGACGCGCAGTGGGCCGACACCCTCTCCGTCGTCGCTGCGGTGAACATCCGCCAGGCGCTGCCGCTGCGTCTGCCGCGTCGTCCTCTCCTGCTCGCCCTCTTGCTGACCGGTGCGGTGGCCCTCTCCCTGGCCCTGCCCAACCCGCAGGAGACGGTGCTGCAGGAGCGCGCTGCCCTGCGCGCCGCCGTGGAGGAGCAGGTCGCCGCGCTGGAGGAAGCGCACACGGAGATCGCCCAGATGGAGGGACTGGACGAGGCCCAGCGCGCGGCGCTCCTTCAGGCCCTGGAGGAGGCCATTGCCGCGCTCGAAGAGGGCCGGGCCACCCCGGAAGAGGCGATGGCCGCGCTGGCGCAGGCGGAACGAAGCCTGGCTCCGCTGCAGGACCCCGGCGCGGCCCGGCTGCAGGCCGACCTGGAGCGCGCTGCTGGCCAGATGAGCGATTCTCCACTTACCCAGGAGATCGCCGCTGCGCTGGCCCAGGGGGACTTCGGTGCCGCAGCCGAGGCCCTGGCCGCCTTCGCCGGGTCAAAGGGAGAAACGCTGACCCGCGACCAGGAACTGGAACTGGCCCGCGAACTGGCCCAGGCTGCCGAGGCGCTGGCCAGCAGCGATCCCGAACTGGCTCAGCAACTCAGCGCAGCCGCCGAGGCCATTGAACAAGGGGACATCGCCGCGGCCCGTCAGGCCATCACGCAGGCCGCGCAGCGGATGGCCCAGGCTGGCGGCCGCGTTCAGGCTCAGCAGGCGGTGGAAGAGACGCTGGCCACGCTGCAACAGGGGCGGCAGGAGATCGCTCAGGCCAGCGGGCAGGCCAGTGACCAGAGCGCGCGGGCCGGCTCTCAACCGGGTCAGGGACAACAGCCGGGCAGCGGGCAGGGGGCTGCCGGCTCCGGCGGCAACCAGGCCGGCTCCGACGGGCCGGGCCAGCCCGGTCATCACGAGGATTCCGGCACCGGCGCGCCCTACGACGAACTGTACGTCCCCTATCGGCTGGACGAAGAGGGGACCCCCGTGGAGATCGGTCGCAGCGGCGACGAGGGACAGCCCGTCGGCGACTCCGCCATCCCCGCCCCGCAGACCGGCCAGGCGCGGGTCCCCTACCGCCAGGTCTACGCCGACTACGCCGGGCAGGCTGCGGCAGCCCTGGAGAGAAGTTACATCCCTCTGGGGATGAAGCAGTATGTGCGCGACTACTTCAGTTCTCTCGAACCGTGATCGGGGCTGTCCTTTTTGACCTTGATGGCCTGATGGCCGACAGCGAGCCGTTGGCCAGGTGGGCCTGGGATGAGACGCTGGCCGCCTACGGCCATCGGCTCGACGACCAGGCCTATCACGCCATCCTGGGCCTCCGCCTGAGCGACTCGGCGCGGGTGCTCTGTGAGCGCTTCGCCCTGCCTGTCAGCCCCGCCCAGGCCGCCGAGGAGCGCGACCGGCTGTTTCTGGAGGCGGTGCCGGTCCGCCTGCACGCCCGTCCTGGCCTCTATCGCCTTCTGGACGCGCTGGCGGAGCGCGGCCTGCCGCTGGGGGTCGCCACCTCCGGCCACCGCCGCTACGTGAGGCTGGCCCTGGAGACGCTGGGCGTCGCCGGCCGCTTCCAGGCCGTCGTCACCGGAGATGACGTTCAGCGCGGCAAGCCTGCCCCCGATGTCTACCTGCTGGCGGCGGAGCGGTTGGGGGTGGCGCCGGCCCGCTGTATGGCCCTGGAGGATACCCCCCTGGGCCTGGCCGCTGCCCGCGCCGCCGGTATGCTCTGCGTCGCCGTGCCCAACGCCGACACCGCCAGCGCTGACTTCTCCGCCGCCGACCGCTGCTTCCCTTCGCTGGATGCCGTCGCTGCGGCGCTGGACGGGCTGCTATCAGCCACAGGAAGGTCGCGCCGTTCGTGAAATTCGTGGCAAGAGGTAACTGCCTACCCTCCCGCAGGTTCGGGCGCAATCTCCACATTGAAGTGCGCCGCAATGAGCTGCTCGCCCTCTTCCCAGCCGCCTTCGAACCTGCGGGAGGGTGGGGGGCGCGCCATTCGTGAAATTCGTGGCAAAGACCTGCCTTGCACGAAGGGCAGTCCTGCCGAGGGGGTTGCAATGAGTGAGATCTCTCCCGAACAGTTCCGTCAGACCGCAGCACGTATCGAGGCCGAGGTGGGCCGCGTCATCGTCGGGCAGCAGGAGGTGGTGCGCCACGTGTTGGTCGCCCTGCTCGCCGGTGGTCACGTCCTCCTGGAAGGGGTGCCCGGCCTGGGCAAGACGATGCTCGTGCGCACCCTGGCCCGCGCCCTCGACCTGCGCTTCGCCCGCATCCAGTTCACCCCCGACCTGATGCCTGCGGACATCGTCGGCACCGACATCCTGGAGGAGGCCGAGGACGGGCGGCGCAGTTTCCGCTTCCAGCCTGGCCCGGTTTTCACCCACCTCCTCCTGGCCGACGAGATCAACCGCGCCACGCCCAAGACCCAGTCGGCGCTGCTGGAAGCGATGCAGGAACGCACCGTGACCGTCGCCAACCGCTCCTACCCGCTGGAGCCTCCCTTCATGGTGCTGGCGACACAGAACCCCATCGAGATGGAGGGGACCTACCCACTGCCGGAAGCGCAACTCGACCGCTTCCTCTTCAAGGTCAACGTCACGACCCCCTCGGTGGAGGAACTGACCCAGATCCTCGACCGCACCACTGGCGAGCAGGACCCGCAGGTGGCCGTGGCGGCAGAGCGGGAGAGGGTTTTGGCGATGGCCGCGCTGGTGCGCCAGGTGCCCGCCGCCTCGGTGGTCACCGACACCGCCGCCCGCATCGTACTGGCCACGCACCCTGATTCCCCCGACGCCCCGGAGGTCGTCCGCCGATTCGTCCGCTACGGCTCCAGCCCGCGCGGCGCGCAGGCGCTCATCCTGGGCGGCAAGGTCACCGCGCTCCTGGCCGGCCGTTACAACGTCGCCATCGAGGACCTGACCGCCGTCGCCCCGGCGGCACTCCGTCACCGCATCCTGCTGAACTTCGAGGGTCAGGCAGAAGGGATCAGCACTGATGACGTCGTGCGCGAGGTTGTTGCGCGGGTGGTAAGGTGATAGACCACGGACGACGGACCACGGACGACGGACGACGGACGACGGACCACGCAACACGCAACACGCTGTAAGCACTGAGGGGACATGCTTGACGCCGCCCTGCTCAACAGGATAGGGCGCCTGCGCCTGGTCGCCCGCCACATCCGCGCCGGGCAGATGCAGGGGGAGCGGCGCTCCACCAAACGCGGCACCTCGGTGGAGTTCGCCGACTACCGCGACTACGCCCGCGGCGATGACCTGCGTCGGGTGGACTGGAACATCTATGCCCGCCTGGAACGGCCCTTCGTGAAACTGTTCGAGGACGAAGAGGACCTGGCCGTGCACCTGTTGCTGGATGGAAGCAGTTCGATGGATTGGGGCGGGGACGGGGAAGCGCGGGGACACGGAGACACGGAGACGCGGGGAAGCGACGACGGGGAGGTGCGGAGAAAGGGGAGCAGCAAATGGGAATACGCCCGGCGGATGGCAGCAGCGTTGGGGTACATCGCCCTGGCCTCCGGCGACCGCCTCTCCGTCGCCATGCTTCAATGTCCAATGCCCAATGCCCAATGTTCAATGTCCACGCTCAAACTCCGGGGCAAAGGGCAGACGCTGCGCCTGTTCGATTGGCTGTCCGGCCTGCAAGCCGCTGGCACCACCGACCTGAACGCCAGCCTGCGCGCCTATGCTCTGGCGGGGGGGCGCGCCGGGTTGGTCCTGCTCATCTCCGATCTCTTCTCCCCCACCGGCTGCACGGAAGGGTTGACGGCGCTGGCGGCACGCGGACACGAGACGGTCGTTCTGCACCTGCTCACGCCCGACGAGGTGGACCCGCCCCTGTCCGGCGACCTGCGGCTGGTGGATGTGGAGACGGGCGAGCCGCAGGACGTGACCGTGGACGGCGGGGTGCGCGCCCTCTACCGCCGCCGACTGGAGGCCTGGCAGGACGAGTTGCGCGCCATCTGCCGCACCCGCAACGCCCGTTATCTGCCGGTGACGACCGACGCCCCGCTCGACCGGCTGGTGCTGCACGACCTGCGCCGCAGCGGGGTGGTGCGAGGTTAGGCGCGCGCCCCTGGTGGGCTGGCGATCTGTGAGATGGCTCCAGGCTTCTTGAACCCGCTTGCGCTGCTTTTTGCCGCGCTGAGCATTCCGATCCTGATCCTCTATATGCTCCGCCTGCGGCGACGGGAGGTGCCGGTTTCCAGCACCCTCCTCTGGCGCCGCCTGCTGCGCGATCGGGAAGCCAACGCCCCCTGGCAGCGGCTGCGCAGCAACCTGTTGCTCCTGCTGCAATTGCTTATCCTGGCCCTCCTGACCCTGGCCCTGGCCCGCCCTTTCCTGCCCAGCCGCTCCGTGGTCAGCGGCAGCGCGGTTATCCTGCTCGACGGTTCGGCCAGCATGCAGGCCACCGACGTCTCCCCCAGCCGCTTCGAGGCCGCCCGTCGCGCGGCGCGGCAGATCGTCGCCGGGCTGGGCGCAGGGGAAGAGGGAACCGTCATCCTGGCCGGCCCGCGCCCGACGGTGCTGGCCTCCGCTGTGACCGACCACGCCGTCCTGCGCCGCGCCCTCGACGAGGCTGTTCCTTCCACTGGCCCCGCCGACTGGGCAGACGCCTTTGCGCTGGCCGCTGCGGCCCTGGCCGGCAACCCCCACGCTCAGGCGGTGGTCATCTCCGATGGGGCGCTGCCGCCGGACCTGCCGGCGCTGCCGGGCGAGACCCGTTTCGTCCGTGTGGGGGAGCGCAGCGACAACCTGGCCCTCGTCGCCCTGGCGGTGCGGGAAGGCGCTGCCGGCCCCCAGGCCTTCGTGCGGGTCACCAACTCCGGCGACGCCACCGCACAGACCTCCGTCGAACTGTGGACCGACGGTGCGCTCTTCGACGTCCGCACGCTCACCATCCCCGCTCACGGGAGCGCTGGACTGAGTGTGGACGACCTGCCCTACACCCTGCAGGTGTTGGAAGCCCGCCTCTCCGGCAGCGATCCCCTGCCGCTGGACGACACGGCCTGGGCGGTGCGCAGCCCGGCAGCGGCGCGGCGGGTGTTGCTGGTCACTCCCGGCAACCTGTTCCTGGAGCGCGCCGTGGGGATGCTGCCGGGCGTCGAACTGACCCGCCTGGCCCCCGGTCAGCCCCTCCCCGATACGCCCTATGACCTGCTCGTCCACGACGGCCCGCTCACCACGACCCTGCCTTCGGGCAACCTCTGGCTGATCGGCGCCTACGGCGCGGGGCCGACCACGGTCTTCACCGCCACCGCGCTCGCCCGCGCCGCCAGCGATGACCCCCTGCTGCGTTACGTGGACTGGAGCAACGTGCATGTCCTGCGCGCCTGGGAGGTCGAGCCGCCCCCGGGCGCGCGGGTGCTGGTCGAGGCGGAAGGTGGGCCGCTGCTCTTCGTCGCCGAACGGCCCGAGGGGCGGCTGGCCGTGCTCACCTTCGACCTGCACGACTCCGACTTGCCGCTGCAGGTGGCGTTCCCCATCCTCGTCGCCAACCTGACCGGCTGGCTGCTGCCTCCGGGCGGCGTGAGCGAGACGGCGTTGCACCCCGGCGACCCGCTCTCCCTCCAGCCCCAGCCGGAGGCTGTGCGGCTGGTCGTCACCGCGCCCGACGGCAGCGCCTATCCTCTTCCCGTGGGCCAGGCTGCCCCCACCTTCGTCGCCACTGAGCGGCTGGGGGTTTACCGGGTGGAGCAGTTCGCCAGCGATGGCTCCCTCCTGCGCCGCGACCCCTTCGCCGTCAACCTGTTCGACGCTGCCGAGTCGGACATCGCCCCGCGGGACGTCATCCACGTCGGCCAGGCGGAGGTGCGTCCGGCATCGCCGGGACGGGAGGGCCGGCAGGAGACGTGGCCCTGGCTGGCAGCGGCGGCGTTGGGGGTGATGGGGGTGGAGTGGTGGGCGTTCCACAGGGGGATGGGGAGACGCGGGGGGACGCGGTGACGGAGAAGCCGAGATGACCTTCACCCGCCCGCTGTTGTTGTGCGCTCTCCCCCTGCTGGCCTACTTCATCTGGCTGGGCCGCCCGGTGGGGGAGTATGGCCGCGGTCGGGCGTGGGCCGCCCTCATTCTCCGCGCCCTCCTCGTCCTGCTCGTCATCCTGAGCCTGGCCGGCCTGCAGACCATCCACGGCAGCAACGAACTCGCCGTCGTCTTCCTGCTCGACAGTTCCGACAGCATCTCGCCGGCCCAGCGGCAGCGGGGACTGGACTTCATCGCCCAGGCGCTGGAGGGGATGGGTCCGGATGACCGCGCTGCGTTGGTGCTCTTCGGCGCCGACGCGCTGGTGGAGCGGCCGCTGAGCAACGACCCCCGTCTGGCGGTCGTCGCTTCTGTCCCTCGCACCTACCAGACCAACATCGAAGAGGCGGTGCGGCTTGGGCTGGCCCTCTTCCCCAGCGGCGCAGCCCGACGCCTGGTGCTCCTCTCCGACGGGCGCCCTACCACCGGCGACGCCGAGTCCGCTGTTCGCCTGGCTCGCGCCCAGGGAGCGCAGGTGGATGTCGTGCCGCTGGGCGCGCCGGTCGAGCAGGAGGCCCGCCTGGCCGACCTGCGCCTGCCGACCCGCCTCCATCAGGGGGAGACGTTTACCCTCGAAGCCATCATCGAGACCACGGTCGAGCAGGAAGCGACCCTCACCCTCCTGGTCGGTGACCGGGTGGCAGCGCGGGAGGCGGTACACCTCAACCCGGGGCGCAACCGCTTCGCCCTGCCCCTCACGGCAGGCCAGCCAGGCTTCATCCCGTATCGCGTCGTCCTCTCCCCCAGCACCGACACCTATCCGCAGAACAACAGCCTCTCCGCCTACGCCCTGGTGGAGGGGCCGCCCCGCGTCCTGCTGGCCGCAGGGGAGCCTGCCGAGGCCGTGTCGCTGGCCGCCGCGCTGCGCGCCGCCGGGCTGACCGTCGTGGAGAGCAGTCTCGCCGCCCTGCCATCGGATCCGGCAGCGCTGGCCGAGTATGCCGCCGTAGTCCTGGTGGACACCCCCGCGCGGAGCCTGGCGCCGCGGACAATGAGCGCGCTGCAATCCTTCGTGCGCGACCTGGGAGGGGGACTGGTCGCCATTGGCGGGCCGCACGCCTACGGCGTCGGCGGCTGGTACGACACGCCGCTGGAGGAGACCCTGCCGGTGGAGATGACCCTGAACGACCCTCGTCGCTTCCCACCGCTCTCTATCGTCATCATCATTGACAAGTCGGGCAGCATGTCGGCGGTGGAGGGCGGCGTGGAGAAGATTCGTCTGGCTGGCGAGGCGGCAGCGCGTGTGGCGGAACTGCTCAATGACCAGGACGAGATCACGGTCATCGCCTTCGACGACCGCCCCGCTGATGTCATCGGCCCGCTGCCGGGCAGCGAGCGGGAGACGGTGATCGAACGCGTCGTCCGCCTCCAGGCCGGCGGCGGCGGCATCTACGTCCGCGAGTCCCTCCGGGCCGCGCTGGCCGCTCTGGAAGGCTCCACCCGCACCACCCGTCATATCCTCCTCCTGGCCGATGGCTCTGACTCGGAGCACCAGGAAGGGGTACCCGAACTGGTCGAGCGGGAGATCGCCGGGCAGGGTATCACCCTCAGCACGGTCGCCATCGGCGCGGGACAGGATCTCCGGTTTCTGGAACACATTGCTGAACTGGGCGGCGGACGGTACCACTTCACCGACCGCGCCGCCAACCTGCCGGAGATCTTCGCCGAGGAGACGCAACTGGCGATGCGCTCCTACATCGTCGAAGAGCCTTTCTACCCCCGCCAGACGGCGTCGAGCCCGCTGCTGGCAGGCATCGAGGCGGTGCCCCAACTGGCCGGCTACGTCGCTACGACCCCTAAACCAGCGGCGCAGGTGATCCTCGTCACCGCTCAGGACGACCCGCTGCTGGCCGCCTGGCAGTACGGGTTGGGCCGCGCGGTCGCCTGGACCTCCGACGCGACCGGTCGCTGGGCGGCACAGTGGGTAGATTGGGAGGGCTTCGCCCGCTTCTGGGCGCAGGCGGTGCGCTGGACCATCGTGCAGCGTGCCGACGTGCCGGCGGAGTTGACGGTGACGACGGAGGGGGAGACGGCCCGCATCACCCTCGACGCAGTGGATGCGCAGGCGGGTTTCGTCAACGGACTGGATGCCACGGTCAGCCTGGTTGGTCCGGAAGGAGAGACGCAGACAGTGGCGCTGGTGCAGAGCGCGCCGGGGCGGTACGAGGAAACCTTCACCCCGCAGGCGGAAGGGGTCTACCTGCTGCGGCTGACCGGTTCGCTCGACGGGCGGGAGGCGTTGGCGGTGACTGCTGGCTGGGTATTGGGCTACTCGCCGGAGTACGCCGCTCTCACCGCCGATCCGGGTTACCTGTCCTACTTGGCCGGGCTGGGGGAGGGGCGGACGCTGAGCGACCCTGCCGCCGCCTTCGACCACACCCTGCGCGGGTCGGGCACCGCCCGCGACCTGTGGCCGGTGCTGCTGGGGCTGGCCGCGCTCCTGCTGCCTTTCGACATCGGCGTGCGGCGATTGGTGCTGGGCCGTCGAGACCTGGCGCGAGCAGGGGCGTGGTTAGGAGAAAGGCTGCCCCGTCGTCGCCCTGTGGTCGTGGGCGAGCGGCCAGTGGTGATGGACCGTCTCTTCCAGGCCAAGGGGCGCGTCGGACAGGTTCGGCCTCCGGGTCCCGCCACGTCGCAGCCGCCCACCCCATCTGCCACCCCGCCCGCCGAACGGCCCAGCCCGCCCCCTCAGGCCCCGTCCCCCGCGGAGGGGACGCTGGCCAGCCAGTTGTTGCGCCGCAAACGGGAGCGAGGGCCTGAGTAATCGCCATTTGACAATTCCCCCCAAGAGCAGTACAATGTAACCAGATAGCCCCATATCTCCAAAGCGTTGAGCGGGACGAGTACCGGCCGGGAAAGGCCACAGAGAGAGGGGACCGCTGGCTGGAAGCCCCCTTGACCGGACAGCCGGGAAAACCCCCCGCGAGCGGACGGCGGAAATCGCGCAGGCGAGAGTATGTCGTCCCGGGCAGGCCCGTTAGCGCCTCAGAGCGCGACGGCGCGCGCAGGCGCCCGTCGAACCTGGGTGGAACCACGTGGCCCCCCGCGTCCCAAGGATGCGGGGGGCTTTCTCGTATCTGAGGGAGGGAGGAGAAAATGTCAGAACAAGAAGAACGCTTACACCGTATCCGCCACTCGGCCGCGCACATCATGGCCCAGGCCGTGCTGGAGCAGTTCCCGGAGGCCAGGTTCGCCATCGGCCCGGCCATCGAGACCGGCTTCTATTACGACTTCGACCTGCCCCGTCCCCTGACGCCGGAGGACCTGGAGCGGATCGAGGCGCGCATGCGCCAGATCATCGCCCAGGGGGAGAGGTTTGTCTACCGCGAGGTGAGCGAGGAGGAGGCGCGCCGCATCTTCGCCGACCAGCCCTACAAACTGGAACTGATCGACGGCATCCTCTCCGCCGGCACGGACGAGGACGGCCAGCCGCTGACCGAGGCCCCTAAACTCTCGATCTACACCAGCGGCCCCTTCGTGGACCTGTGCCGCGGGCCGCACGTGGAGCACACCGGGGAGATCAACCCCGACGCGGTCAAACTGCTCAACACCGCCGGGGCCTACTGGCGCGGCGATGAGCGCCGGCCGATGCTCCAGCGCATCTACGGCACCGCCTGGGAGACCGCCGAGCAACTGGAGGCCTTCCTGGCCTGGCGCGAGGAGGTGGAGCGACGCGACCACCGCCGGCTGATCCGCGAACTCGACCTGATCAGTTTCCACGAGGAGGCCGGCGCCGGGCTGGCCTACTGGCACCCCAAGGGCGGCCGCATCCGTCAGATCATCGAGGACGACTGGCGCGCCCGTCACCGCGCCGGCGGCTACGAGATCGTCTTCAGTCCCCACATCGGCCGCGCCCTCCTGTGGGAGACCTCCGGCCACCTCAACTTCTACAAAGAGAGTATGTACGCGCCGATGGACATCGAAGGGCAGGACTACTACATCAAGCCGATGAACTGCCCCTTCCACATCATGATCTATCGTTCGCGCACCCGCTCCTACCGCGAACTTCCCCTGCGCTGGGCCGAACTGGGCACCGTCTACCGGTTCGAGCGCAGCGGCACGCTCCACGGCCTGCTGCGCGTGCGCGGCTTTACCCAGGACGACGCCCACATCTTCTGCACGCCCGAACAGATCGAGGACGAGATTCTGCGCGTGCTCGACTTCAGCCTCGACCTGCTGCGTGGCTATGGCTTCGAGGAGTTCAAGATCGAACTGAGCGTGCGCGACCCCAACAAGCCGGAGAAGTACGCCGGCAGCGACGACATGTGGCACCAGGCGGAGGCTTCGCTGCTGAAGGCGTTGGAGAGCCGCAGCGTGCCCTACGAGCGGATGGAGGGCGAGGCGGTCTTCTACGGGCCCAAGATTGACATCAAGATCAAGGACGTGCTCGGCCGCGCCTGGCAGTGCACCACCATCCAGTTCGACTTCAACCTGCCGGAGCGGTTCGACCTCACCTACGTAGGCGAGGACGGCAAGGAACACCGCCCGTATATGGTCCACCGAGCCCTCCTGGGCAGCCTGGAGCGGTTCTTCGGCGTGCTGGTGGAGCACTACGGTGGCGCTTTCCCCGTCTGGCTGGCTCCGGTGCAGGCAGTGCTCATCCCCATCGCCGACCGGCATGTGGAGTACGCGCGCGCGGTGGCGCGGAGGATGGAGGAGGCCGGGCTGCGGGTGGAGGTCAACGACTCCGGCGAGCGCATGCAAGCCAAGATCCGCGACGCCCAGGTGCAGAAGGTGCCCTACATGCTGGTGGTCGGCGACCGCGAGGCTGAGGCCAATCAGGTCAACCTGCGCCGCCGTGACGGGGAGGTGCCGGGTGCGGTCGGCGTGGACGACTTCATCGCCATGGCCCTGGAGGCCGTGCGCCAGCGCCGGCTCCTGTAGACCACGGACCACGGACGATAGACCACGGACCACAGACAACAGACCACGGGCCACGCTCCAATCACTGTGGTCGGTGGTCGGTGGTCGGTGGTCAGTGGTCCGTGGTCGGTGGTCCGGCGGGCACAGGGTAGGCGGTCACCTCATCTCTCCGTATTCCGTTTCTTACGCCGATCTAATGCCCGGCCCGGAAGTTTGTGGTATAATGGGGGGGTAAGGGAGGTTTGAGGTGAACTCGAGATTTCGCGGCAGTACGTTAATCACGTTGTTGATGATCGTCGCCGTGGTCTTTCTCATCTACAGCCTGTTGAATCGGTCTGGTCAGGCTGCGCCCATCCCACTCAGTCAGGTGGCGGCCAGGGTTGAGGCGGGCGAGGTGAAAGAGATCACCATAACGGGTGACGATCTGGCCGTTGTCTTCAGTGATGGCACACAAGCCCGGTCGTTGAAAGAGAGCGGTTCCACCCTGGCTGAGCAACTCAGTGCCCTGGGGGTCTCCAGCGAGCGTCTGGCTCAACTGCGTATCACTGTAGACCAGGCCCCGGATTGGAGCACGCTGCTCAGCACCGGTGGAATGCTTCTGATGATCGTGGTGGTCTTCCTGGGAGGGTATCTCTTCCTCAGGCAGTTCCAGGGGGTGAACAGCCAGGCCATCTCCTTTGGGAAGAGCCGCGCGCGGCTGTACACCAGCGACCAGCCGTCGGTGACCTTTGAGGACGTGGCGGGTGTCGAAGAGGCGAAGGAGGAACTGCGGGAGGTGGTGGAGTTCCTCAAGGAGCCGGCCAAGTTCATCACGCTGGGCGCGCGCATCCCCAAGGGGGTGTTGCTGATGGGCGCTCCGGGCACGGGCAAGACGCTGCTGGCCAAGGCGGTGGCGGGCGAGGCGGGAGTACCCTTCTTCAGCATCTCCGGGTCTGAGTTCGTCGAGATGTTCGTCGGCGTCGGCGCGTCGCGGGTGCGGGACCTGTTCGAGCAGGCCAAGCGACAGAGCCCCTGCATCGTCTTTCTGGACGAGATTGATGCCGTGGGCCGGCACCGTGGCGCTGGCCTGGGGGGGTCCCACGACGAGCGGGAGCAGACGCTCAACCAGATTCTGGTCGAGATGGACGGCTTCGACACCGACACCAACGTCATCGTGATCGCGGCCACCAATCGGCCGGACATCCTCGACCCGGCGCTGCTGCGGCCGGGACGCTTCGACCGCCGTGTGGTGCTCGATCGGCCGGACATGCGCGGGCGGGAGGCGATCCTGCGGGTGCACACCCGCGGCAAGCCGCTGGCCGACGACGTGGACCTGGCGCAACTGGCCAAGTCCACCCCGGGTTTTGTGGGCGCTGACATCGCCAATCTGGTCAACGAGGCGGCCATCCTGGCCGCCCGGCGGGGGAAGAAGCTCATCTCGATGAGCGACTTCAAGGAGGCGGTCGAGCGGGTCGTCGCCGGGCCGGAGCGCAAGAGCCGCATTCTCTCCCAGGAGGAGCGGGAGATCATCGCCTACCACGAGGCGGGACATGCGCTGGTGGCCCACTACCTGCCCCACTGCGACCCCGTGACCAAGGTCTCTATCGTCGCCCGCGGGATGGCTGCCGGCTACACCATCGCCCTGCCACAAGAGGATCACACGGTGACCACCCGCTCCAAGTTCGAGGACCAACTGGCCTTCGCTCTGGGTGGACGGGCGGCAGAGGAACTGGTCTTCAACGAGGTGACCACCGGGGCGGCCAATGACCTGGAGCAGGTGACGGAAACGGCGCGGGCGATGGTCACCCGGTACGGGATGAGCGATAAACTGGGGCCGATGACCTTCGGCCAGAAGGAAGAACTGGTCTTCCTGGGCAAGGAGATCGGCGAGCAACGGGATTACAGCGAAGCGGTGGCGCAGCAGATTGACGAAGAGGTACGGCGGATCGTTCACACGGCCCACCAGCGTGCTCATCAGGTGCTCGCCGAACGCCGCGAGCAACTGGACACAGTGGCGCGCCGGCTGCTCGAGGTGGAGACGCTGGAGGCGGAGGAGTTCGTGGCGGTGCTGGAGGGGCGGCCGCTGCCGGAACCACCGGCGGGCTCCCCGCCTGCTCCCTCCTCTACGCGGGCCAGGGAGAAGCCCGCCACGGCGCGCTCCAGGCCCAAACTGGAGAGGCCCCCCCAGCCCGCGCCAGTATGATGGCAACTGCCTACCTTCCCGCAGGTTTGGGCCTTTCTAACCTGCGGGAGGGCACAGGGTAGAAACGAGCCCGGCGCCAAAAAGGTGCCGGGCTCGTCTTTTCTGCTCCGTGCAGGCGCCTACTGCTGCGCTGCGCGCGCCCGCTCCTCCGCCACCAGCATCCGTCGCAGCGTCTTTCCCACGAAGGTCTTGGGCAGTTCGGGACGGAACTCAACGTAGCGCGGGTACTTGTACTTCGCCAGGCGCTCCTTCGACCACTCGATGATCTCCTCCTCGGTGGCCGTCTCGCCCGGCTTGAGCACGATCCACGCCTTCACCGTCTCCCCGCGGTGCGGGTCAGGTATGCCGGCCACGGCCACGTCAAGCACCTTCGGGTGGGCTTTCAGCACCTCTTCCACCTCGCGTGGGTAGACGTTGTAGCCGCCGCAGATCATCATGTCTTTCTTGCGGTCCACGATGTAGAAATACCCATCCTTGTCCATCCGGGCGATGTCGCCGGTGAACAGCCAGGTGTTCCCGTCGGGCAGGGTGCGCAGGGCGTTGGCTGTCTCGGTGGGCATCTGCCAATACCCCTTGAAGACCTGCGGGCCGCGGATCACCAGTTCCCCCTCCTCGTCAACGCCGAGGAACTTCTCGCCGGTCTCCAGGTCCACGATCGCCGCATCCACGTCTGGCAGGGGCAGGCCGATGCTCCCCTCACGGTTCTCGCCGTAGATGGGGTTGCAGTGGGTTGCGGTGGGCGCCTCGCTCAGGCCGAACCCCTCACGCAACTTCCCACCGGTCAGTTGCTCGAAGCGGGTTTGGGTCTCGCGCAGCAGCGGGGCGGAGCCGCTGATGCAGGCGCGGATGGACTTGATGTCCACCTTGCCCTCGAGCACCTTGGGGTGATGGTTGATGGCGTTGTACATCGTGGGCACGCCGGGGAAGATGCTGGGGCGCAGCTTGTTGATCGTCTCCAGGATGTCGTCAATGTCGCGGGGGTTGGGGATGAGGATCAGCGTGGCGCATGCGGCCAACCCGAAGCACATCGCGGCCACCATGCCGTAGACGTGGAAGAGCGGCAGGGCCACCAGCACCAGTTCCCCTGCCTCGCGAGTGTCAGGCATCCAGGACTTGATCTGCAGCGAGTTGGCGACCAGGTTGCGGTGGGTGTCCATCGCTCCTTTCGAGATGCCGGTGGTGCCGCCGGTGTACTGGAAGATCGCCACGTCCTCAGCGGGGTTGAACTGGATTCGCGGCCGGTCAGCCGGGGAGTAGCTGGCCAGTATCTGCTGGAACCACTGGTCGCCCGGTGCCAGTTCCACCCGGTCCCCCTCTTTCTTCTCCATCAGCAGGGTGAAGAGCAGCCGCAGGTGGGCGGGGAAGTACTCCTTGATGTTGGCGACGATCACGTGCTTGAGCGGCGTGTTGGCCTGAATCTGCTTCACCACGTGGTAGAAGCGGCTCATGACGAAGATCGCTTTGGCCCCGCAGTCGTTCAACTGGTGCTCCAATTCTGGCGGGGCATAGAGGGGGTTGCAGGCCACGACGATGCCGCCGGCCTTGAGAATGCCGAAGTAGGTAATGACGAACTGCGGGCAGTTGGCCATCAGGATCGCCACGCGGTCGCCCTTCACCACTCCCATCTTCGCCAGGGCCGCCGCGATGCGGTCGGACTGCTCGTTCAGTTCGCGGTACGTGACCTTGCCGCCTTTAAAGATCAGAGCCACTTGCTCGGGATGCTTGCGTGCTGCTTCTTCGACGAAGTAGTGGAGTGGTACATCGGGGTAATCAATGGTCTTGGGAACACCTTGATCGTACCGCTCGAGCCAGGGTCGCTTCATCTCCTCCATGGGAAATCCCTCCTTGGCAGACATTTTGATGGGAACACACCGACCACCCTGAGTGGATAAGAAGCGCTTCTCCCGTTTCACCTCCTCAAATCAATGACCAATTGCCAATGACCAATGACCAATTGCCAATGACCAATGACCAATGACCAGCAACCAGCCCCGGCTACCAGTTTACCATATTGTACACACTTTAGCAACATCACCAAGTGACGGTTGGCGGAAACAGCCGCAGGGTGGGGTAGACGTCCAGGTCCCAACCGCCTCGTGCGCCGGCCAGGAAGCGGTAGTAGCCGCAGGCGGCCACCATCGCCGCGTTGTCGGTGCAGAGGATGGGAGGGGGGTAATAGACAGGCACGCCGGCATGCTCGCGCGCCGCAGCGCGCAACGCCCGGTTCGCCGACACGCCGCCGCAGAGCAGAATGGCCGTGGCGCCGTTCTCCGCCGCCGCCGCTGCCGCCTTCTCCGCCAGGACCTCCACCACTGCCGCCTGAAACGAGGCGGCCATATCGGCGACCAGCCGACCGCGGGGCGTTTGTCCGTGGGCCTCCACCGCCCGCGCCACCGCCGTCTTCAGGCCGCTGAAACTGAAATCGTACGTGCCTGGCAGCCGGGCGCGGGGGAAATGGAAGGCCTGCGGATTGCCGTGTTCCGCCGCCCGTTCGATGGACGGGCCGCCAGGATAGGGCAGGCCCAGCACCCGCCCCACCTTGTCGAACGCCTCCCCCGCCGCGTCGTCCAGCGTGCCGCCCAGGTAGACGTAGTCGCCGTGGGCGCGCATCAGCAGCAGTTCGGTGTGACCGCCGGAGACGATCAACACCAGCAACGGGAAAGCCAGGTCGGCCGGCGCAACCCCTTCCCCTTCTGCTTCCAGCCAGTGGGCGTAGATGTGCGCTTCCAGGTGGTTCACCGGCACCAGCGGCAACCCCCGTCCCAAGGCCAGCCCTTTGGCCAGGTTAACCCCCACCAGCAGCGAGCCCACCAGTCCCGGCCCCACCGTCACCGCCAGCCCGTCCAGGTCGTCCCAACCTAGGTGAGCCTCCTCCATCGCCTGCCGCACCGTGGGGACGATGGCCTCGATGTGGGCGCGTGAGGCCATCTCCGGGAAGACCCCCCCGTAGCGGGCGTGCAGGTCCACCTGCGAGGCGACGACATTGGACAGGATGCGTCGGCCGTCGGCCACCACCGCCGCCGCCGTCTCATCACAGGAGGTTTCGATGCCGAGAATGCGGGTTTCGCCCATCTTGACCACGGACCACGGACCACAGACGACGGGCTACGGACTACATGTCTACTACCAGTTGTTTGGGAAGCGGCGTCAGGTTGTGGAGTTGACCCGTCTCGTCGAGCCAGACCACGTCCTCCAGGCGCACGCCATAGCCGCGGCTGGGGTAGTAGACCCCCGGTTCGACGGTGAAGAGATGGCCGGGCTGGAGCGTCTGATGGTTGCTGGAAGCGTCGGCGAAGTTTGGCTCCTCATGCACGGCCAACCCCAGGCCGTGGCTGATGACGTGGTTGTACCCCTCTTCGGTCTGCGGGTTCTCGGCGATGGTGGCATGGCCCCGCCCAGACAGGATGGTGCAGGCGACACGTTGCAGTTGCTTCGTCTCCACCCCCACCCGCACGGCGCCGATGACCCCGTCCAGGCAGTCGGCCACATCCTGGTAGGCCCGCTCCACCTCCGGCGGGGCGTACCCCAGGCAGAAGGTGCGGGTGACGTCGAAGAAGTAGCCGCTGGGGGCGCGCGGGTAAAGGTCGTAGACGATGGTCTGCCCCAGGCGCAGCGGGTCGTCAGCGCGGCCCTTGCTGTGCGGCACGCCGGCATCGCGGCCAATGGCGAAGATCACCCCCTCGGGGTCCTCCAACTCCCGCTCAGCCAGCAGGCGGTGGATGTGCTGTTTCACCTGGCCCACGGTCAACGGCTTGCCGTCCGCATTGACCAGCGTCTCCTCTCGCACGGGATGGCGGCGCAGGAACTCCACCGTCTCCGCGACCACCTCGCAGGTCAGCCGCGCCACCTGGCGCACCTGGGCGATCTCGTCAGCGTCCTTGGTCGCCCGGGCGACGTCGAACAGGCCCTCTTCGTACTCGGCGCAGACATGGATATCCGGCAGGGCCTCTTCCAGCGCACGCAGCAGCAGGTAGGCCCGCCCCTGGTCGCTCATCCCGTAGAAAGCCACCTCTCCGTGCACGTCCAACTCGGCGAAGATCCGACGGTACAACTCCACCGTCGCATCCAGCATATTGCCCTTCTCCTCGAGGATGGCGGACATGTTGTATTTGCCGCGGTTGATGAGCCGTAGCCCACTGGCGACCGCCTCATCCCGCTCGATGGGAGAATGAATAAAGGCGGCCTGCTCCCCGCGCTTCTTGACCACGATGCCGCCGCTGACCGCTGCGCCGTTGAGGATGTAAATGAGGGTCGGGTTGCCGTAAGTCAGTCCAGAGACAACCGCAGCGTCCAGGCCGCGTTCTGCCATAAGATGGTCCAGGTCTTGTTTCATCAGCTATCCTCCCACCAGGCGCGCCAGCAGCGCCTGATCCTCCTCCATTAGCACGGTACGCGGGTCGAGCACCAGCCGTCCCTCCTCGACGCGCGCTAACACGGGCGGCTCTCCCTCCCGCAACGCCGCGGCCAGCGCCGTGGGGTTGTCGCTGGAGACCGCTACCAGGCGAGTGGGCAGGGTCTCGCCGGGGAGGCTGCCGCCACCGACCGTGGAGCGGCCATCCACCACCTCGACGCGCAGGCCAGCGCGCCGCAACGCGCGCTGCCAGCGGCGCGCCCGCCGCTCGATCTCCGCCAGCGGCGCGGCGATCATCCGCCATACCGGCACCTGTTGGACCGCCTCGTCCTTCAGGTAATGCAGCAGGGTCGCCTGCAACGCCGCCAGACAGAGTTTGTCGGCGCGCAGGGCGCGGGCCAGCGGGTGACGCTTGAGCGGCGCGACGAACTCGGCGCGCCCCACGATGATCCCCGCCTGCGGCCCGCCCAGCAGTTTGTCGCCGCTGAAGCAGACCACTGCGGCACCCGCCGCCACGCTCTCCTGCGCCGTCGGCTCATGGGCCAGGCCGAAGGCCGCTGTGTCCAACAGCGCGCCGCTGCCCAGGTCGTCCATCACCGGCACACCATAGGCCTGGCCGATCTCGACCAGTTCTGCCAGCCCGACCTCGGCGGTGAAACCGACCATGCGAAAGTTGGAGTGGTGAGCGCGGAGGATGAGCGCTATGTCATCCTGCGCCGCCAGCACCTGCTCATAGTCGCGGCGATGGGTGCGGTTGGTCGTGCCCACCTCGATCAGCCGCGCCCCTGACGCACGCATCACATCGGGCACACGGAAACCGCCGCCGATCTCGACCAACTGTCCGCGTGAGATCAGGACACCCCGCCCTGCTGCCAGTCCGCTCAGCGCCAGCAACACCGCACCCGCGTTGTTGTTGACCACCAGCGCCGCCTCCGCGCCGGTCAGTTCGCACAACAGCCGCTCGGCGTGGAGGCTGCGCTCACCCCGCTCACCAGCCTCCAGGTCGTATTCCAGGTTGGAGTAGCCGCGGGCGGCCGTCTCCAGCGCCGCACGGGCGGCGGTGGAGAGGGGGGCGCGGCCCAGATTGGTGTGGATGATCACGCCGGTCGCGTTGATGACCGGGCGCAGGGAGGGGGCCAG
>DAOTYX010000021.1:0-13431 GCA_034434635.1 Anaerolineae bacterium
GAGGGGTGGCATCCGCTGGACCTGCGGCAGTTTGGGAATCCGACGTGGTACTACACGTCGTGGGCGGTGATCACGACGGGGGAGGGGCCGTGGTGTGCGTATGAGTATGCGGATCCGAACCCTGGGGACACGGTGCGGGTGCCGGTGATCGAGGTGCAGAGCGTGCTGCGGGACCCGTGCGTGCTGACGGATTCCTGCTGAAGGTTCCAGGTTTCAGGTTGAAGGGAACCTGAAACCTGAAACCTTGAAACCTCAAACCCCTCAGTTGCCCTCTCCCGCCAACCGGCTATAATTTCCGGCGAGGAGGTGGGCGATGTCTCTGGAGGATTACCCCCGCCCATCGGTGACGGTGGACGTTGTGATCTTCGCGGGGCTTGCGGATGAGCCGCGCGTGCTGCTGGTGCGCCGCAAAGCCCCGCCTTTCCAGGGGGATTGGGCGATTCCCGGCGGCTTCGTCGAGATCGGTGAGTCACTGGAGCAGGCGGCCGCTCGGGAACTGGAAGAGGAAACCGGCCTGCGCGGCATCCCCCTGGAACAGTTCGCCGCGTTCGGCGATGTGGACCGCGACCCGCGTGGGCGGGTGATCAGTGTGGCTTACCTGGCGCGCCTCACGGGCCCGTGCGAGCCCCGCGCCGGGGATGATGCGGCGGAGGCGCGCTGGTGGCCGCTCTCCGCTCTCCCGCCGCTGGCCTTCGACCACGCGCGCATCCTGGAGGCGGCTCAGGCCCACCTGGCGCGCGCGGGCGTGATCCTCGGCCCCTCAACCTCCCTGTTGGCTGCTGCTGCGCCGCTTATTGAGCGGGCCATCGCCGAGGACATCGGCCCTGGTGATGCGACCTCTGAGGCTGTGCTGTCCGCGGACCTGCTCCTGCACGGGCGCATCGTCGCCAAGGCTGCGGGGGTAATTGCGGGGTTGCCGCTGGCAGAGGCCGTCTTTGCCCGTGTGGACCCCGCCATCCGCGTGACGGCGCACGTCTCCGATGGCGACCGCGTCCAGCCGGTTGACATCGTGGCCGAGGTGGATGGCCCCGCGCGCAGCCTGCTGGCTGCCGAACGTACCGCACTCAATTTCCTCCAGCGCCTCTCCGGTATCGCCACCCTCACCCGCGCCTTTGTGGACGCGGTGGCTGGCACCTCTGCCGTCATTCTGGACACCCGCAAAACCCATCCTGGTTACCGCTTCCTGGAGAAGTACGCCGTGCGCATGGGCGGCGGACAGAACCACCGCTTCGGTCTCTACGACATGCTCCTGGTCAAAGACAACCACATCGCCGCCGCCGGATCGCTGACCGGCGCCGTCGCGCGCGCCCGCGCCGCCCGCCCCGACCTGCCGCTGGAGGTGGAGGTCAAGAGCCTGGACGAACTGCGCGAGGCGTTGGTCGCGAGGGTGGACCGCATTATGCTCGACAACATGAGCCTGGAGGAGATGCGTCAGGCGGTGGAACTGACCGCTGGTCGGGTCCCACTGGAGGCCTCCGGCGGGGTCAGCCTGGAACGGGTCGCGGCTATCGCCGCCACGGGGGTGGACTTCATCTCCATCGGCGCGCTGACCCACTCTGCGCCTGCGCTGGACATCAGCCTGGAGGTGGAGTCTGGCGGCTCACGGATCGCCATCCGCGAGCCGCAGTCTGCGATACGGGATATGCGCGCCGCCCTCGGTGACCGGCTGGTCATCCTCGGCCACCACTACCAGCGGGATGAGGTCATCCAGTTCGCCGACTTCCGCGGCGACTCCCTGCAACTGGCGCGGGACGCTGCCCGCTGTCGGGATGCGGAGTATATCGTCTTCTGTGGTGTGCACTTCATGGCTGAGACCGCAGCCATCCTGGCCCAGCCCGGACAGACGGTCCTGCTGCCGGAGATAGAGGCTGGTTGCGCGCTGGCGGAGAAGGCCGACCTGCCGCTGGTGGAGTGGGCCTGGGCGCAGTTGGGCGAACTCCTGCCCCTGGAGGAGGTGACGCCGGTCACCTACGTCAACTCTGCGGCTGACCTGAAGGCCTTCTGTGGTCAACATGACGGCGTGGTCTGTACCTCCTCCAACGCCGGGGCGGTGCTGCGCTGGGCGCTGGAGCGCCGGCCGCGGGTCTTCTTCTTCCCCGATCAGCACCTGGGCCGCAACACGGCGCGGCGACTGGGCATCCCGTTGGAGGAAATGGTCCTGTGGAACCCCCGGCAGCCGTACGGGGGGAATGACCCGGAGGCTGTGCGCCGCGCGAAGGTGGTGCTCTGGCGTGGCTGGTGCTATGTCCACCAGCGCTTCCGGCCCGAACACGTCCTGGCCTGGCGCGAGCGCAGGCCCGACATCCGCGTCATCGTCCACCCGGAGTGCACGATGGAGGTGGTGGACCTGGCCGACGAGGTCGGCTCCACCTCTTACATCATCCGTCGGGTGGAGGAATCGCCGCCGGGCACGGCGTGGGCCATCGGCACCGAAGGCAACCTGGTCAATCGGCTGAAGAACGAGCATCCAGAGCAGTTCATTGATCACCTCGCCGCTGAACCGTACCATTGCCGGACGATGGGGATGATCACTCTGGAGAGCCTGGGGCGGGTGTTGGAGGGACTGATGCGTGGGGAACTGATCAACCCGGTGACCGTGCCGCCGGAGGTGGCCGACCTGGCGCGGCTGGCGCTGGAGCGCATGCTGGAGGTGGGCCGGTGAACGTGGTGCAGTGCGACGCGCTGGTCATCGGTTGCGGCATTGCCGGCGCGACGGCGGCGCTGCGGCTGGCACAGGATCGCCAGCGGCAGGTGGTGGTCGTCAACCGCGCCAGCGAGGCGGAGGAGAGCAACACCCGCTACGCCCAGGGTGGCGTTGTCACCCTGGGGGAGGAGGACAGCGCTGACCTGTTGGTGAAGGATATCCTGGCCGCCGGGGCAGGACTGAGCCATCCCCCAGCCGCCCGCCTGCTGGCGGAGGAAGGGCCTCGCCTGGTGCAGCAGTTGCTGATCGAGACCGCAGGCGTCCCCTTCGACCGCGAAGCCGATGGACGGCTGGCCTTCGGCCGGGAGGGGGCGCACTCCCGCCCGCGCATCCTGCACGTCGGCGATGCCACCGGTAGCGCGATCATCCAGGCGCTGGTCGCGCTGCTACGCCAGCAGCCGAACGTCCGCCTGGTCACGGGAGCCACGGCGGTGGACCTGATCACCTTTCCGCACCACGCCCGGAACCCCCTTTCGGTCTATGACCCCATCTCCTGCCACGGCGCGTATGTCTTCGAGCACGACAGCCGCACGGTCCACCGTTACCTGGCGGGGGCCACAGTGCTGGCCAGCGGTGGGTTGGGCCGTATCTACCGTCATACCACCAACCCTGAGGGGGCGCGCGGGGACGGGCTGGCGATGGCCTACCGCGCCGGAGCGCGGGTGATCAACGCCGAGTATGTCCAGTTTCATCCCACCGCCCTGGCCGTGCCGGGCGGAGAGGGCTTTCTCATCTCCGAGGCGGTGCGTGGCGAGGGGGGCCGGCTGCTGACCCCCGATGGCCGCCCCTTCATGGCCCGCTACGCACCACAGTGGGGCGATCTGGCCCCGCGCGACGTGGTCGCCCGGGCCATCCATCAGGAGATGATCGAACACGACTACCCCTATGTCCTCCTGGACATCGCCTCAGCCCTGCCTGCGGAACGTATCCGCGAGCGCTTCCCCACCATCTATGCCCGCTGTCTGGCGTTGGGCCTGGACATCACCCGGCAACCCATCCCGGTCGTGCCAGCGGCGCATTACTTCTGTGGCGGGGTGTGGACCGACGAGTGGGGGCGAACCACGGTGGAGAACCTGTATGCTGTGGGCGAGGTCGCCTGCACCGGACTGCACGGCGCTAACCGTCTGGCGAGCACGTCACTGTTGGAGGGATTGGTGTGGGGAGACCGGGCGGCGCGGGACATCGTCGCGTGCGGAGCCTTGCCGGTTGTCAGCCCAGACGACGTGCCACCGTGGGAGGAGCCGGGTGGGGATGAGGAGAGCGACCCGGCGCTGATCTGGCGGGACATGCGCACCATCCAGTACACGATGTGGCACTACGTGGGCCTGGCCCGCTCGGCGCGACGGCTGACCCGCGCTCTGCACGACCTGCAACACCTCAAGCAGGAGATCGAGGACTTCTATCGCGCCACCCGTCTGAACGACGCCCTGATCGGCCTGCGCCACGCCGTGCAGGCGGCGTTGATCGTGGCCGAGGCGGCGCGGCACAACCGCGTCAGCCGCGGCTGTCACTACCGGGATGATGCGAAGGAAGGCAGTACCCCGTGAGGCCGGAGACGAGACGCGTCAAACTGAGCAAGTTCCTGCTGCTCATCCTGCGCCACCAGCCGGAACGGTTCGGGCTGGTGTTGGACGAAGAGGGGTGGGCGCCGTTGTCGGAGGTGCTGACGATCCTGCGCGGCCTGCCCAACTTCCGCTGGGCCACCCGGGCGGATGTTCTGGACCTGGTCGAGCACGGCAGCGGAGATGGGCGCTTGCGTTTCGAGGCCGATGGGGAGCGCATCCGGGCGCTCCACTTGCCGAGAACGCAAACTATGGTAGAATAAGCCTCGAAGAGCCGGGGGATTTCCGCCGACTTTGGGGGCTCGTCTAAGGGTAGGACAGTGGACTCTGGATCCATATGTGGGGGTTCGAATCCTCCGCCCCCAGCCTGTTTCTCTTAGGGGCGCAGTGCGACTGCGCCTCTGTTGTTGCCCCTGAGAGGGTCAGGAATGGCCATCACGATGAGAATGGCCGGTTGCGGCCTCTTCATCGCCGCGGGGATGCTGTCTGCCGTAGCGGGGCCGTCGCTCTTGTGGGTTGCGCCGACGCCACCTGCTCCCCTCCCGCCCCCTGCGCCGCCCACGCCCATCCCTCCGCCGACGCCATTTGCTACCGCTGTCCCCTCGCTGGGGGAGCGCGCCCTCTCTTTTCTGGAAGCCAACTGGCCGCTGGTGGGCCTGGGCGCTGCGCCGTTGCTCATAGCCCTGGCGATCAGCCTGCTCGTCTGGGCGGCGCGGGCCGGAAAAGCCCGCCCCTCCGCGCCGCGTGGCGAGAAGGTCTCCCCCACAGCACCCCTTGCCGGGCCAATGACCGGCGCCTGCCTGGAGAGCAGCGCCCTGCCGGGCGGCTCTCATCGCTTTCGGCTGGAGCCGAACGGGACAGTCGTCGGGCGCGCTGTTGACTGTGACCTGGTCGTCACCCGCCAGTTTCCCGCCTGGGAGACGGTCTCCCGTCGTCACGCCCGGCTCTTTCAACAGGCTGGCCGCTGGATCGTTGAGGACCTCTCTTCGACCAACGGCGTGTATGTGGATGGACAGCGCACGGGGCGCAACGTCCTGTATGACGGCTGCCGGCTGGGGATCGGCGGCGTCGAGTTCATCTTTCGCGCTGAGACGGAGGAGGCGCGGCGATGAAGTCCGCGGGTAGAGCCACCCAACCGTTGCCGGGGGCCAGCGTCAGTTTTGCCCCCCTGCCAAAGGGCGCACTGCTGGGCCAGGGTCGGTACGTGGTGGTGGCGCTTCGCTCCAGCGACGAGCACCAGAACGTCTACCTGGTTGACGATACCACCCCCATCCGGCGTTGCCCGGAGTGCCGCACCGACCTGACAAACCTGGCCGAGCGCTTCTGCCCGACCTGTGGCTCTGACGTCACCGGTGTGATGCCGTTCTACCTGCGCTATGCCGTCCGTGAGAGCGCCGATCCGCAAGCCTTTGCTGCCGAAGAGCGGCTTCTGCAACTTGGATTGGATCACCCGGCGTTGCTCCTGCCCTATGCCTTCTTCGTCGAAGCCCCCTACGGCCCACCGCGCCGCTATCTGGTGGAGGCAGAGTTCATCCCTCCCTCTGCCGCCACCCTCTCTGGCGGACAAGGGCTGCACGGGGTGCTGGAGTGGGGGATCGCCCTGGCGCAGGGGTTGGAAGCGCTGCACCGCCACGGGGTTGTCCTGGGCGAGACGGGGCCCGAGAGCATCGTCGTGGAGGGGCGGACAGCGCGCTGGGCCCGGTTCGCCGCAGCCACTCTGCTCCCCGTAGCCGGACGCACCGCTGCTGACCCTCGTTTTGCCGGGGACGTGCGCGGACTGGTAAGGACGTTGCTCTATCTTCTGACCGGTCAGTGGCACGGGGTGACCGGGTTGCCTGCGCCGGTGGCGGCCTTCTTCTCCGACACGCTCTCGCCGCAGTCCACCCTGACCGCAGAAGCCCTCGCCGGGGCCCTGAAGACGATGCTGGAGGAGCAGCGTCGCCCCAGCGGCGTCACTTTTGTTGTCGGTCGGCGCTCTGACGTGGGGCAGACCCGCGCGCTCAACGAGGACTGCCTGCTGAGCCTGGAGATGACCACTGTCTTCGGCTCGGTCAGCATGCCGGTCGGGTTGTTCGTCGTCGCCGACGGGATGGGGGGACATGAGTCGGGGGATGTGGCCAGCCAGATCGCCGTGCGCACCATCGCTGAACAGGCGGCCCTCGATCTCCTCTCTGCTGCAGCGGCCGGTCGGCCGCTACCTCCCGCGGGTGAGTGGCTGACCGCAGCGGTACAGGCCGCCAATGGGGAGGTCCACCAGCGGCGCCAGGCGGCGGGGAACGATATGGGCTGCACCCTCGTCGCGGCGCTGCTCGTCGGCGACACGGCAACCATCGCCAACGTCGGCGATAGCCGCGCCTACCGTCTCGGCCCCGACGGCATCGTCCAGATCACCACCGACCATTCGCTGGTCGAGCGCATGGTCGCCACCGGCCAGATCACCCGCGAGGAGGCGGCCACCCATCCCCAGCGGCACGTCATCTACCGCGTCATCGGCGACAGGCCCCGTGTCGAGGTAGATCTGTTCGAACGTCACCTGATCCCCGGCGAGGCGCTGTTGCTCTGCTCCGACGGGCTGAGCGGCATGCTGCCCGATGAGCAGATGTGGAGCATCTGGCGGGCCTGCGCGGGCCCGCAACAGGCCTGCGAACGGCTGGTGGCGGCGGCCAACCGCGCCGGGGGGAAAGACAACATCAGCGTGGTGATCGTCCAGCCGCTCCCCTTTACGGCTGTATGACCACCGGCGTGCCGATCTCTGCCCACTCGTAGAGCAGCCGCGCCTGTTCCGTTCCCAGGATGATGCAGCCGTAGGAGACCGGCGTCCCCAGGTACCCTTCCCAGAGCCGTTGTCCGTTGGAGAGGATGGGCAGCGCGTGGATGCCGTTCTCCAACGGTCCCGCCCAGTAGATGCCCAACCAGTAGGGCATCTGTAAGTCCCAGGTCGAGGCGTAGGCGTTGGGGATGCGGTCCAGCACCTGGAAGGTGCCGGTGCGTGTTCCGCGCCCCGGCATGCCGGTGGAGGCGACGAAGGAGTAGATCAGCACATCTCCCTGATAGGCGTAGAGGTGCTGCTCGGAGATGTCGATCAGGATGCGCTTGCCGCCGGTGGAACTGGCGGGCGCGGTCGAGGCCAGACTGCCGCTCTCGGGAATCACCAACACCTGGCCTGGCAGGATCAGCGACGGGTTGGCGATGTTGTTGGTCTGCACCAGCGTCCACAGCGAGACGCCATACCGGTTGGCGATGCCGGCGAGCGTCTCGCCGCGCTGCACGGTGTGGGTCCTTGAGGCGTGGACCGGCTGGTAGGAGACCGAGGGGGCGGTCGCGCTGCCGGGAATGACCAGCCGCTGGCCGGCAAGCAGCCGGCTGGGGTCGGTGATGCCGTTCAGTTCCGCCAGGGCCTGCGTGGTGGTGTTGTAGCGCAGGGCGATGCGAAACAGCGTTTCCCCTGGCTGGACCACGTGTGTGGCGGCGGCGGGCGCAGCGACGGACGCGCTGCCGGGGATGAGCAGCCGCTGCCCGGCGAAGATGCGCGAGGGATCGGCGATACCGTTGGCGGCGCAGATGGCCGACACGGTGGTGCCGTACCGTTGGGCGATGCCGGAGAGCGTCTCGCCCCAGGCCACGACATGCACCACGCCGCTCTGGGGAGGCGGGGCAGCGTACACTGGCGTTGCCGCCAGGAGCAGGGCGGCGGCCAGGAGCAGTCCCCAGAGACCCCGCCAAAACCGCTGGCGCATCCGAACCTCCGGAGATGAGGAGGGTCAGGCGGGCGGGTAATCTATCTCGGTCAGGCGGGCGGCGATCTGCTCCCAACTGGCCGGCGGCTCCCACTCCACCGTCACCTGTTTTGTCTGCGCGTCCGCCTCAACCCGCCGCACACCCTCCAACTTGCTCAGTTCACGCTGAATGGTCATCACGCAGTGGTGACAACTGATGGCCGGAACGTTCACCGTCTTGCTGTTCATACCCTGTCCTTCTCTATTGACTTGACAACGGCTGCCCCTTGGGTATCATCTCCTTCGGTGGGTCCGGTAGCCTCCCTCTTGAGTGTTGTTCCTGGTTCAGAGTGCCGAAAGCGAGGAATCGGTCAGCAGATTGAGCAGATTCAGCGGATTTCTGTAGACAAATCTGCTTCATCCGCTCAATCCGCTGACTCTCTTCGGCCGTTTCGGGCGAGTCTTCGATCAACACGGTAAGGGAAGACCATCGGTGGGTCAGGGGCGAAGCGGCGCGTGGCTCCTACTCCTCGGTGGGGGTAGAGTCGTCGAGGGGGGGTGTGACCTGGAACTCTCCCTCGATGATCTCTGGGGCGGCTTCTGGGGCTTCTTCTTCCGGCCACTCCTCGATCTTCGCTCCTAACGCCTTCAGGTGCTCATGTACCAGGTCGGTGGGGCATAGTTCGACGAACAGTTTGACGCCCAGCAAGAAGATGGCGATGTCGTCCAACTGCCCCAGGCCCAGGGCCACATCTGGAAGGATGTCCACAGGCGAGAAGATGTACAGCAGGGTTGCTGGCGGGATGGTTTTTGTCCACCACGGGACGCGGGGGTCCCAGAACAATCGCCAGGCCAGGCGCGCCTGGCGGACCAATTCCTTCAGCCAGGAGATCACCACATTGGGTTCCGCCGGCACCGTTGGCGGCGAGGGCTGATCACCCGTGCGGGCAGGCAGGCGTCGTTCGTTCATACTTCCTCCCGTGGAAGATTATAGCCCGTTTGCTGGAATTGACAACGGCCCTGACGCAGGTTCGGCGTCCGTGGGAAGGCTGGCGATCCATTAACTGCCTGCCCTCCCGCAGGTTTGGGCGCAATCTCTGCTCGTTCCGTTCGTGAAATTCGTGGCGAGAAGCCGTGATGCGCACGCTTGAAGAACTCCTGGTCCGCTGTGAGCCGATCCGCCGGGCGGCCATTGCCCGCTTCTGGGGGGCCGATCTGCCCGACCCGCATTCCCCTCAGGCGGTTGGGGCGCTGGCCAGCCACATGGCCCGGCCAGAGGGGGTGCTCGCCGCCTGGACAGCGTTGAACGAGGCGGAGCGGGCCGCACTGAGTGACCTGTTGGCGGCAGAGCAGGCCATCCCGTGGCTCACCTTCACCCGCCGTTGGGGCGAGGTGCAGAGGATGGGGCCGGCCCGTCTGGAGCGACTGCGTCCCTGGGAACATCCGACATCTCCCGCTGAGGGGCTGTGGTACCGCGGGCTGCTCTTCCGGGATGTGGAGGAGCGTCCAGAGGGGCTCATCGAGGTGGCGGTGCTGCCGGCGGAACTGGCGCAGCACCTGCCGGCCCGTCCCGCTTCTCCCCTGCGCCTCTCGCCGACCACGCCCCCGCCTGTGGTGCAGCCCGCTGACGATACGCTGCTGGATGATGGCTGCACGCTGCTGGCCTGCCTCCAGTCTCACGCTGTGCGCCCGCGCGCCGATGGCGCGTGGCCGGCCGCGGCGGAGACGGCGCTGCGGCGCCATCTGAGACAGCCGGATCCGGACCGGCTGGCATTCCTCCGCCATCTGGCCCAACGACTCGACTGGCTGCGGCTGAGCGCCAATGGCCACCTGCGGCCCAACCCTACCGTGGCGACGGTCTGGCTGCAGGCCCCTGCCCAGCAGCAACGCGACGCCCTGGCCGGTGCCTGGCGGGATGACCCCACCTGGAACGACCTGCGTCACGTGCCGACCCTGCGCTTCGACGACACCGGCTCCTGGCGCAATGATCCGCTACGGACGCGCCAGGCCTTCCTGCACTTCCTTACCGCCTGTCGCCCGGGCGAGTGGTATGCTCTGACGGACCTGGCAGCGGCGATCAAACAGGCCGCGCCCGACTTCCAGCGGCCCGATGGCGATTACTCTGCCTGGTACATCCGCGATGCTGCCAGCGGCGCCTACCTGAGCGGCTTCGAGAGTTGGGACGCGGTCGAAGGGGCGCTCATCCGCTACTACATCACCGGTCCGCTGGCCTGGCTGGGCCTGACCGACCTGGGTTTTCAGACACCCGAGGCCCACGGGACTTCGGGAATCGGGGCGATTTCCTTTCGCCTCTCTCCCGCTGGCGCCCGCTTCCTGGGACTGGCCGAAGCCGCGCAGGAAGAACCCCCGCCTCCCCCGCCGCTGGCCATCGCTTCCGACCTGACCATCCGCGTGCCTGCCGCCCGCCGCTACGAGCGCTTCCAACTGAGCCGCGTGGCGCGCTGGGAGCGCAGCGGTGACCTCTACATCTATCGGCTAACCCCCGACTCGTTGACCCGTGCCCGTCAGCAGTCCATCGCGCCGGAGCGTGTGATGGCCTTCCTGGAGCAGGCCAGCGGTGGCAAGGTGCCCCACAACCTTCGGGCGGTCCTGCAGCGCTGGTCACAGCACGGCGCGGAGGTGCGCCTGGAACGGGGCATCCTGCTGCGCGTGCGGGACGAGGCGCTGCTGCGGCGGCTGACCACCGCCCCTGCGACCCGTCACCTCATCCGTGAGGTGCTGGGGCCGACGACGGCGCTGGTGGCCTCAGCCGACTGGCCGCGGCTGGCGCGGGCGTTGGTGGAAGAAGGATTGCTGCCCGACCTGATCGGTCTGGAGGAGGAATGCGAGAGCGAGCCCTAGACGGTTTTGCTGCCCGTTTCGGCCGTCCGGCGGAGCGGCTGGTGCGCGCGCCGGGCCGGGTGAACCTCATCGGCGAGCACACCGACTACAACGACGGCTTTGTCCTGCCGGTGGCGCTGGATCGCGCCGCCTGGCTGGCTGTCGCCTCCCTCGAGGAACCGCTGGCCCGTGTGGCCGCGCTCGACCTGGGCGAGGAGGCGAGTTTCCCGCTGGACCCCGTTCCTCCCCGCGGCGGCGACTGGGCCGACTATCCGCGCGGCGTGGCCTGGGCGTTGCAGGAGGCTGGCCTGCCGGTGACGGGGCTTCAGGCAGCGCTCACCTCCGACGTGCCGCCTGGGGCGGGGCTCTCCTCGTCGGCGGCGGTGGAGATGGCCTTCGCCTGGGCCTGGCGCAGCCTGGGCGGATTTGGTCTTGACCGCACGCAGACGGCGCTGCTCTGTCAGCGGGCCGAGAACCTCTACGTCGGTGTGCGCTGCGGGATCATGGACCAGATGGCCTGCGCCTGGGGGCGGGCTGGCCATGCCCTGCTGCTGGACTGTCGCACCCTGGCGGTGGAACCGGTGCCGCTGCCGGCGGGCCTGTCCATCGTCGTGGCCGACACAGGGGTGCGGCGGGCGCTGGCCGCTTCCGCCTACAACCAGCGCCGCCAGGAGTGTGAGGAGGCGGTGCGCCTGCTCAGCGCCCACCTGCCCGATATCCGGGCTCTGCGCGATGTCTCCCCCGCCGACCTGTCGCGGTTGGAACCTCTCTTGCCGGAGGTGCTGCGTCGCCGCGCGCGCCACGTCGTCGGCGAGAACGCCCGCGTGCATGAGACGGTGGCGGCGCTGCGCGCGGGCGACCTGGCGGGGGTGGGGGCGGCGCTGCGCCGCAGCCACGAGAGCCTGCGTGACGATTACCAGGTCAGCGCGCCGGAACTGGACACCCTGGTCGAGGCGGCCTGGCAGGTGGAGGGTTGTTACGGCGCGCGCCTCACCGGCGCGGGCTTCGGCGGTTGCATCGTCGCCCTGGCGGCGCAGGATGCCGTCGCGGACCTGGTGGCCCACCTGGAGCGCGCCTACCGGGACCGCTTCGACCGCCGCCCGTCCGCCATTGTCGGCCAGGCGGCGGATGGGGTCGCGGTGGTGGCGTAGCCATCCCTATGTAGGACAACTGCTCGTAGTTGCCCTACACCAGGCCAGGCTTGACACCGGATGGGGGATGGCTATAATATAGGGCGTCCCCTGTGACTTCTTCCTCAGAGGAGCGTATCCTGTTATGGATGAGACGATCGAGTTCTCGCAGAACGTCAGCGACCTCAGCACCGACCGCGGCTTCCAGTTCGAGTTCACCTGCAATCGTTGCGGCAACGCCTACCGCACCCGCTTTGTCGCCTGGTCCACCGGCACCATTGCCGAGGCGTTGGACACGGCCGGCGGCCTGTTCGGGGGCATCTTCAACACGGCGGCCAGTCTGGGCGAACGGGCGCGCTCCGCCGGCTGGCAGCGGGCGCGCGACGCGGCGCTTGCCGAGGCCATCGAAGATGTGCGCCCCAAGTTCGTCCAGTGTCCCCGCTGCTCCGCCTGGGTCTGCCGCAAGTCCTGCTGGAACACCAAACGGGGCCTGTGCAAGGATTGCGCCCCCGACCTGGGGGTGGAGATGTCGGCGGCGCAGGCCAGCCGCTCGGTGGAAGAGGTGTGGGCTCACGCGGCAATGGCCGAGGAGGACAAGCATCTCTCCGAGAAGGATTGGCGCGAGACCATCCGCGCCACCTGCCCCAACTGCGAGGCTCCCTTGCCGGCGAACGTCAAGTTCTGCCCCGAGTGTGGCGCTCCGGTGAAGCAGGCGAAGCACTGCACCCAGTGTGGCGCATCGCTCACCCCTGGGGTGAAGTTCTGCCCGGAGTGTGGGGCGAAAGTCTCTCCTTAGACCACTGACGACAGACGACAGACGACTGACGACTGACGACTGACGACAGACGACAGACGGTGTCTTGACCATTGTGGTCCGTGGTCCGTGGTCCGTGGTCATAGAGGGATCACATAACGAATCGAAAGGAGGTGCAAACATGTGGCGCTGTGGTGTTTG
The DNA here is from genome assembly GCA_034434635.1 of Anaerolineae bacterium. Lineage (GTDB taxonomy): Bacteria > Chloroflexota > Anaerolineae > B4-G1 > DUEL01 > DAOTYX01. The sequence continues at coordinate 12,909 of DAOTYX010000021.1, forward strand.
TGGATACATTCATGAGGGGGACGAGCCGCCGGAGCAGTGTCCCAGGTGTGGTGCGCCGCGCGAGAAGTTCGTCCAGATCGAGGCAGAGGCGGTCGAGAAGATCGAGCGGGCGCGCTTCACCAATGGCCTGCACATGCAGCTGTTCAGCCTGCTGGAAGACGCGCGGGACATCGCCGACGCCGGCATCGAGGATGACCTCGACCCGGGGTGTGTGAAGATCTTCACCGAGGTGGAGGCCTTCGCCGCCGAGATGCAGCGCAAGATCAACGCCGAACTCGAAGTCCATATGAAGAAGGGGAAGTGGGGGTAGTTCCTCCGGAGCGCCGGTGTCTTTGTGAAGAAAGGGGGTGGTGAGTATCGCGATGGCGTGGCAATGATAGCGCCAGGACTATAACTTCTAGGAAGCACCTGCTGCAAGGAGGCATTCGAGATGAAAGGCCGTCTTTGGCAATTGCTCAGTGTTCTTACCATCGTGGGGCTGCTGATCCCCTTCTCTGCCCCGGTGGCGGCGCAGTATGAGGCT